>CALGNW010000047.1 GCA_937958345.1 uncultured Neomegalonema sp.
GCTGTTTATGTTCTTCGGGTCGGCGGTCGTGCTGATCCTGTCGCGGGATTACATGATCCGCGCCAAGTCGATGCTGTTCGAATTTCCCGTGCTGGTGCTGTTTGCCGTGCTGGGCATGGCGATGATGGTGTCGTCGGCTGATCTGATCTCGCTTTATGTCGGGTTAGAGCTGCAATCGCTGTCGCTGTATGTGCTGGCGGCATTCCGGCGGGATTCGACGCGATCGACCGAGGCGGGGCTGAAGTATTTTGTGCTGGGCGCGCTGTCGTCGGGCCTGCTGCTTTACGGATCGTCGTTCGTTTACGGCTATGCCGGTTCGACCGAGTTTACGGTGATTGCCGCGACGCTGGCCGAGGGCGAAGTCGGTGTCGGCTTCCTGATCGGGCTTGCGCTGGTTGTTGCCGGACTGGCGTTTAAGATTTCGGCGGCGCCGTTCCACATGTGGACGCCCGATGTTTACGAGGGTGCGCCGACGCCGATCACGGCGTTTTTCGCCACCGCCCCCAAGGTTGCCGCAGCGGTTCTGCTGGTGCGGGTGCTGTACGGTGCATTCGGCGAGGCGTCGGATCACTGGTGGCAGATTATCTGGTTCCTGTCGGCGGCGTCGATGCTGGTGGGTGGTATCGCCGCCATCGGCCAGACGGATATCAAGCGCCTGATGGCGTATTCATCCATCGGCCATATGGGCTTTGCGATGCTGGGTCTTGCGGCGGGAACGGCGAAGGGCGCGGAGAGCGTTCTGATCTATCTCGCGATTTATCTGGTGATGAATATCGGCGTGTTCGCGTTCATCCTGTCGATGCGCCGCGACGGTGTGCATGTCACCAAGATTGATGATCTGGCGGGCCTGTGGAAAGCGGACGGTTTGTCGGCGTTCTGCCTCGGTGCGCTGATGTTTTCGCTGGCGGGTATTCCGCCGCTGGCCGGGTTCTGGGCCAAGTTCTATGTCTTTCAGGCGGCGGTTGATGCCGGTCTGATCTGGCTGTTGATTGTGGCGGTCGCGGGCACGGTGATTTCGTGTTTCTACTATCTGCGCATCGTGAAAATCATGGTTTTTGATGATCCTGCGGACGGTTTTGACGGGCCGATGCTGGTCGAATACCGCCTTGCCCTTTTTGCCTCTGCGGCGCTGGTGTTTGTTTTTGTCGTCGGCGGGCTTGGCATTCCGGAGATGGCGGCTGAGGCCGCGTCGGTCTTTGCCAAAAAGTGACCCGGCCCGCGTCTTTACCGAAGGTCGAGACGCTTGCGGTGATCGACAGCACCAATGCCGAGGCCAAGCGCCGTGCGGCGGCGGGGCAGCGCGGTCCGCTGTGGCTGTGCGCGCGGACGCAGACGTCCGGCGTCGGGCGCGGCGGGCGGGAGTGGCATTCGCCCGAAGGCAATCTTTACGCAACATTACTGATGCCGTTTGCGGGCGAGTTGCGGGATGCGGCGCTGATGTCATTTGTCGCGTGTCTTGCGGTGGCAGAGACGCTGGATCATTGCCTTGCGGTCGCAAAGCCGTCGGACCGTATTACGCTTAAATGGCCCAATGACGCTTTGCTGGACGGTAAAAAAGTCGCGGGTGTTTTGCTGGAGGCGGGCGGGGCGGAGTCGGCGCGCTGGCTGGCGGTCGGCATCGGCATCAACCTTGTGCATAAACCGGACGAGGCCCGCTGGCCCCCCATTGCGCTGGCCGATGTCGCGGACCCTCCGACACCCGCGCAGGCGCTGGCCGTGCTGGCGGCGCGGTTCGAGAATTGGCAGGCACAGTTCGAGGCCGGAGGCTTTGCGCCGGTACGGGCGGCTTGGCTGTCGCGGGCGGCGCGGCTGGGCGAGCGGATCGAGGCGCGGTTGGCGAACACGGCCCATAGCGGTATCTTTCAGGGTATCGCCGGGGACGGCGCGTTATTGCTGGCGGCGGATCAGGGCGATATGCGGATTGCCGCCGCCGATATTTACTTCGCGCCATAGGAAAGGTCCGCTCATGCTGCTTGCGATTGATGTCGGGAATACCAATACGGTTTTTGCGCTGTACGAGGCCGACGAGGCGGTTGCCGATTGGCGGATTGCCACGGACACGCGCCGCACGGCGGACGAATATTTCGTATGGCTCAACCACCTGATGACCCTGAACAGCGTCGGAGCCAAGGCGATAAAGGACGTGATTATTGCAACGGTTGCGCCGCAAACGCTGTTTAATCTCAAGACATTGGCGCGAAAATACTTTCGTTCGGACCCGCTGGTCATCGGCGAGGAAGAGTGCGATGTCGGCATGGAGGTGCGCCTGACGCGCCCGTCCGAGGTCGGCGCGGACCGGATCGTAAATGCCCGCGCCGCGCGCTCGAAATACGGGCCGAATCTGATTATTGTCGATTTCGGTACGGCCACGACGTTTGATGTTGTAGACGCGGGCGGTGCATATGCGGGCGGGGTGATCGCCCCCGGTGTTAACCTGTCGCTGGCCGCGCTGGAGCAGGCCGCAGCCAAGCTGCCGCGTGTTGCGGTGGACCGGCCAGAGCGGGTGATCGGCAACGATACCGTCAGTGCGATGCAGTCAGGTGTGTACTATGGCTATATCGGACTGATAGAGGGTGTGTGCCGACGCATTATCGCCGAACACGGCAAGGATATGAAAGTGATCGCCACGGGCGGACTTTCTCCGCTTTTCGCCGCGGGAACGGACAGTATTGACGATGTAGACGACAGCCTGACCATGCGGGGTCTGGTTGAAATTCACGCCTTGAACCGCGGCAACGGCCGCCGGGAGCCTTAATGGACGCGCTATATTACCTGCCGCTTGGCGGCGCAGACGAAATCGGCATGAACCTGTATCTGTACGGATACGGGCCCAAGTCGGACACCCGCTGGATCATGGTCGATTGCGGCATCGGTTTCCCCGACGCAGCCCATGCGCCGGGTGTCGAGGTGATGACCCCGGACCCCAAATTTATTGCGGATCAGGCGGAATCGCTGGACGGTATTTTCATCACCCACGCGCACGAGGACCATATCGGCGCTGTTGCGCGCCTGTGGCACAAGTTCAAAGCGCCCGTGTACTGCACCAAGTTTCCCGCAGAGATTGCCAAGCGCAAGTTTGACGAATTCAGCGTCAGCACAAAGCATATTCAGGTTTGCGCGCCGAATGATCCGGTTTCCGTGGGACCGTTTCAGGTGACGTTCTTCCCGATGACGCACTCGATTCCCGAAACCAGTGCGCTGATCATTGATACGCCGCTGGGCAAGGTGTTCCACACGGCGGATTTCAAGATCGACGAGAATCCGACCTTTGGCCCCGCGATGGACAAGGCGGCAATGCGCAAGCTGGGCGAGGAGGGCATCCTCGCGCTGTCCTGCGATTCGACCAATGTGTTCGAACCCGGTTTCGCGGGAACGGAAGACGAGATTAAACAGCCGCTGCGCGATGTGATTGCGGGTTGTAGCGGCAAGGTTGCGGCAACGACATTTGCGTCGAACGTGGCGCGCCTGAAAACGCTGGCCGAGGCCGCGCGCGATTCGGGGCGGGCGATTGTGGTCGCAGGACGCGCCATGCGCCGGATGATCGAGGCGGCGGTGCAGACGGGCATCATGAAGGACTTTCCTCAAACCATTTCCGAGGATGAGGCCAAGGACGTACCGGACGATCATTTATTCTATCTCGTCACCGGCTCGCATGGCGAAGGTCGTGCGGCGATGGCCCGGATTGCAGGTGACACGCATCCTTCGGTGCATCTGTCGGCTGGCGATACAGCGATTTTCTCGTCTAAGACGATCCCCGGCAACGAGACTGAAGTTTCACGCATCTACAACCAACTTGCTGAGCGCGGCATCCGCGTCGTCGATGACAGCATGGCGAATATCCACGTCTCCGGCCACGCCTCGCGCGGGGAGCTGGAAGAGGTTTATTCGCTGCTGAAACCGAAAATAGCGATCCCGATGCATGGCGAGCGCCGTCACCTGCATGAGCACGCAGTCATGGCCCCCCGTTGGGGCGCGGGCAGTGCGCATGTCGTGCCGAATGGTTCGATGCTGCAAGTCGCCCCCGGTGAGCCTAAGATCGTGGACGAGGTTGATACCGGGCGTCTCTATGTCGACGGCAATCAGCTTATCGGTGCGATGGACGGCGTTGTCCGTGCGCGTAAGAAAATGGGTCTGAACGGCCATATCGCCGTGTCGGTCATCATGGATGAGGCCGGAGAGCTGATCGTCGAATCGGATGCCCGTGTGACCGGCGCACCGGAAGAAAGCGAAAGCTGGAAGGGCGAAGTCGAGGGCGTGATTGTTCAGGCCGTGGACGAGGCGCTGGAAAAGATGAAGCGCAAGGACCGCCGCGACGATGACAAGGTCGAGGAGGCCGCCCGCCGCGCCGCCCGCAGCACCGCGTCTAAACTGTGGGGCAAAAAGCCCGAAACGGTCGTGATGCTGACCCGGTTGGACGGCTGAACCGGAACGCGCCCCGGCTGTTTTCGGGGCGCGGCTGTTACAAACCCTTCGGTACGATGACCGTGGGGACGTCGGGCAGGGATTTGGCCGAGATAACGATGTCGTTGTCGGTGTCGTAGGTGATTTCGTACTCTTCTTTCATGCCGGTGAGAAACCGCCGGAGGGTATAGCTGTCAAAGGCGTGCATGGGCAGAACCACGCGGGCGCGCAGGCGCTTTAACACGCGCATCATCGCCTCGATATCCAGCGTCATGCCGCCGTCGACGGCAGCCATCACGACATCAAGCCGTCCGATGGCCGCATACTGTTCTTCGGTCGGTTCGTGGTGCAGGTGACCGAGATGGCCGATGCACAGCCCGCCATGTTCGAAAATAAAGATCGAATTGCCGAACGGCTCGCCGCCATAGCTGCGAATATCGGTCGGGACATTGCGGATCAGACTGACGCCCAGCTCAAGGTAATGCTCGGCGGGCTTGCCGCCGGTTCCCCAGCCTTTGAGCGCGTGTTCGATGCCGGGGTCGGGTGAGGGCGTCCAATGGGTTTCGTGCGCGTGGTTCATGGTGATCACGTCGGGCAGTTCGTCGATTTTGTGGCTGAAATGACCGGACCAGTCTGTCAGGATTTGCAGCCCCTCGTCGGTTTCGATCAGATAAGTCGAATGGGCGATGAAGCGGATGCCGACCTCGCGCCCGCTGAGTGAGAAATCTATGGATTTTGCAAGGGAATGCGGCGCGGCTTGCAGAGTTTTCCATGACAATGACGCGGGTATTGCGCGGTTATTGTCCGGCCCCTGCACAAACTGAAAGCAGTCCGATGCGACCGCAGGTGTTGTCATCAGCGCAGCGAAAATTCCGAGTGCGAAGCGCATTTTCCATTCCTCCCGTTGGTAATCCTGCAGAAGAGGGGTAAATGGTAGCGCATTTTATCGAGGAGTCTGCATGCTTGCGGTTATTTTTGAAGTCTGGCCCGCAGAGGGACGACAGGGCGAGTACCTCGCGCATGCCGCGAATATGAAGAAGTACCTATCTGATTTTGATGGGTTTATTTCGGTCGAACGATTCGAGAGCCTGACCGAGAAGGGCAAATTACTGTCCGTGTCTTTCTGGCGCGACGAGGCGGCGCTGGATAACTGGCGCAAGCTTGAGGAGCATCGGGCCATGCAGAAGATGGGGCGCAACGGGATGTTTCGGGACTATCACTTGCGGATCGCCAGTGTCATGCGCGACTATACTTTAGTCGAGCGCGATGAAGCGCCCGAGGATAGTAAAGCATTGCACGGGTAGGCGCATTTTCATGCGCTGAACCGGAGAGTGTCCTATCTTTTGTGTAACTGCGATCTGATCCATGCTTCTGGAAAAGGAAGCTGTGATGACGATCTCGAAGGAAATGCTGGACGAGCTGCTGAAGGGCTGTGAACGGCCTGAAGACCTTCTCGGCGATACCGGGTTGATGAAAGAGCTCAAGATCAAGCTGATGGAGCGGATGCTTGGCGCTGAACTTACCGAGCATCTGGGTTACGAGGAAGGCGAAGCAGCGCCACCTTCCCAGTCTAACCGTCGCAACGGTTCATCGAAGAAGATTGTCAAAGGCGAGGATGGCGCACGGCTGCTCGCGGTTCCGCGAGACCGGGACGGCAGTTTTGAACCTGAACTGATCAAGAAGGGCCAGACCCGCATTGATGGCATGGATGATAAGATCATCGGCCTCTACGCCGCTGGTCTGACAGTCCGCGATATCCGCGCCCATCTTGAAGATATCTACGGCCTGAAGGTCTCTGCTGACCTGATTAGCCGCGTAACAGATGCTGTTCTGGATGAGGTCCGGGAATGGCAGTCGCGGGCGCTGGACCCAATGTATCCGATTGTCATGTTCGACGCGCTGAGGGTCAAAATCCGCGACGCGGACAGCCGCACCGTCAAGAACAAGGCGGTCTATGTTGCCCTTGGTGTCTCAAAGGACGGCGTGCGCGAGGTTCTGGGCTTGTGGATTGCTGAAAATGAAGGGGCGAAATTCTGGCTGTCAGTGATGAACGAGCTAAAGAATCGTGGCTTGGCTGACATCCTGATTGCCGTTGTGGACGGCCTCAAGGGTTTCCCTGACGCTATCACCGCAGCGTTCCCGGATACCACGGTCCAAACTTGCATCGTTCACCTGACGCGCCATTCGCTGAATTTCTGCGGCTGGAAAGATCGCAAGGCTGTTGCTGCTGATCTGCGGCTGATTTACAGCGCCGCGACCGCCGATCTGGCCGCTGATGCGCTGGATGCATTCGAAGACAAATGGGGCGAGAAGTTTCCGTCAATTGCACCGGCTTGGCGTAGGGCTTGGCAGCAGGTGATCCCGTTCTTCGCCTTCGATCCTGCAATCCGAAAGATTATCTACACGACGAACGCGATTGAAAACCTGAACCGGGTCATCCGCAAATCAATCAAGACGCGCGGATCATTCCCGACCGACGAGGCAGCAACGAAGCTGATCTATCTCGCCATACGGAAATTCGAGAAAGACGGGCGAAAGGTTCGAGAATGGTTTGCCGCTAGGAACCAGTTCGCTATCATGTACGACGAGCGCTTCAATGCGTGACCATATCTGAAACCCGCATGGGTCAACGCAGATACACACAGTTCAGGACACTCCCCCCTTACCTTTTTGAAACTCAGTGTCTGACCAAGATCGGCTCATTCTATTGCTTGCAACGTTCCCCGACCAGTGAAGATCGAACTCACAACGACGCAACACC
>CALGNW010000048.1 GCA_937958345.1 uncultured Neomegalonema sp.
CATGGCGAAGAATTACTCGGTAAGATTGAAGATATGGAGGGAGCCCGCCTCCCCGGAGCCCGCCGCCACGCCAACCGCGCCAAGGGCGGCCCCGCCGAAGTCTCCGACAAAATCCTGGAGGCAATCGCGGCCCTCTAATCGGTCCGACAAAACAACGTCACCACATTGTGCTCATTTTTCCGCCGTTGTTCTGTTGCAAATGAAATTCAGTGATTTCCGGGGCGCGGGAAGCTTTGATAACGCCGTTGTACTTTCGGTGTTAAGCATTTAACTGGGACCCGATTGGCTGCGGCAGGATCGACAAGCAATGCTTACGCTTTGAACGATACGCGCGTTTGATATATCAATGACTATTCTAATCTTCTGAACGGGACAGTAGAACACATGAGCAATTCTGCCCAAGAGTGGACACAGGCAAACGTCCACGCATTGCCGACGTCGTACCAAAAGGCCGACGACGCGGAGGTCGATCTCAGTGAGTTATTGCAGATCATTCTGCGCCGAAAATGGCTGATTATCGCATCAGTTCTGCTGGCGACACTGCTTGGATTTCTCTTCGTTCAGCAGGCAACACGCCTTTATTCGGCTGAAGCAAAGCTAATTCTCGAATCCGAAAGCCAGAACGCCACGGGTCTGGACAGCTTCGCATCCAGCATCTCGGACGAAGACGCCGAGATGAACTCGCAGATCGAAGTCATCAAGTCCCGGCGTTTGATCGGCAAGGTTGTCGATCAGCTCGCTCTCTACGATGATCCTGAATTCGTTCTCGGCATCGGCGACCCGTCGTTCCGTACAAAGGCAACCGACTGGGTTAAGTCCTCCATTGGCATGGAGGTCGCAAGACCAGAAATGTCGCTTCCAATGCGAAAACAGGTGGCGGTTGACAGCCTGACGGCACGCGTCAATGCGCGCGTTTTGCCGAAAACGTATGTTTTTCTAATTTCGCTCGAAACCCAAGACGCGGCAAAGTCGGTCGAAATCGTTAATGCACTCTCCGACGCCTTCGTGAACGATCAGGTCATTTCCAAACAAGAATCGACGGACGGGGCAATCGTCTGGCTCGGTGACAAAGTCGAAGTTCTCGGAAAAGAGCTGGGACAAGCCGAGGCGAAAGCCGCGAGTTTCCGCAGTCAGACCGAACGCGCCGTCACCGAAGAAGACCTTGCCCAATCAAACCTCAATCTGAAGAATGCAAGGGGCCGCTTGGACAGCTTTACGTCCAACCTGCAGAGCATCACCGGATCAAGCGTACCGACGACCGACCGTGACGTTACGCGCATGAATCAACTGATGCGCGATATCTCCGAACTTGAAGCCATCGCCAACAAACAAACCGAAGACCTGCTGATCATCCGCCAGCTCGACCGCGAAGCAATCGCGGCAGGCAAGATTTACGAGCACTTTGCCCAGCGCCTGAACGAAGTCGAAGTTCAAAAAGGTCTGCAGGAATCCGATGTCCGCGTCCTGTCCGCCGCCGTTCCACGGACGACGCCGACAAAACCCAAAAAGTCTTTGACCATCGCAATTTTCAGCATCCTCGGCCTGCTAGCAGGCTTGGGCTATGTGATTATGTCGAAGTTCATGGATCGGTCTTTCCACGATCCGGCCGAACTTCAGCGCGCCTTCGGATTGCCCGTCATCGGGACAGTCGCCCGCGCCCCGATGACCAGCCGCCGCGCCTTGCTCAACTATGTCGTTAAGCGTCCGTCATCAGCGATTATGGAATCCATCCGTGATCTGCGGACATCAATTCTGTCGTCGCAGCCGGGCGATAACAACACCTCAGAGCGTGAAGGCAAAGTTGTCGTCTTTACATCCTCGATTCCTGCTGAGGGTAAGACCACCAGTTCCGTTCTCCTCGCAATCAACTCTGGTGCACTCGAAAAGCGGGTATTGCTGGTAGAATGCGATCTTCGCCGCTCGACTTTCAAAACGTATTTCGGATCTGAGACGGAACTCGGCCTGCTCGATGCGCTCAAAAAAGACGATAGCTGGTCAAACGCTATCTGGCGCAACGAGAAAATGAACATCGACGTCATCTATGGCGGCGTGTCGAAGGGCCGTAACGCGGCAGATATCTTTGCTTCATCAGAATTCTCGACCTTCATTGACCGGGTCAAATCCCGGTACGATCTGATCGTTCTCGATGCACCGCCCGTTCTGCCCGTGCCGGATGCCCGTCTGATTGCAAAGCTCAGCGACAAGATCGTCTATGTCGTCAGCTCGGGATCGACGCCTTCAAGTACGATTGCCGCCGGTTTGCGCATGTTCGAAACGATGAACCTGAAGATCGACGGGTTTGCACTGACGCAGATTAAGAAGAACAAAAACTACGGTTACGGTGGTTACGGTCGTTACGGGTACGGCTCGGAATACTACAAGAACTAACCGTTCCAGACGTTTGTGGGGTCAGCTGCCGCCGTAGTTTTGGCGGCGGCTCGTACCAAACGCGCCCCCCCTGCGGGGCTTCACTTCCCATTAACCCTGCGGCTCCTTATATCAGGGTTTCGCCGCGCCGGTTTCACAGGCATACTTGCGCGACGGGCTGTTTGCCTTGTGTCCCCTGTGCCCAGAGTTGTGGTCAATGGCTGAAGATTTTAACTGTCCGAACTGCGGCGGCCAGCTTTCGCGGAAAATGGCGCATTCGAAGATGGTTGCCTGCCCGTATTGCGAGTCGACCGTGCTGCTCGAGGACGACGTGCTCAAGCTCGCCGGTCGCGGCGGCGTGATGGCGGACGAACCGTCGCTGTTCGTGCTGGGCCGGTCGGTCGAATACGACGGCGAGACCTATATGCCCATAGGACAGGCCCGCTTTTCTTACGCCAACGGCTGGTGGGACGAATTCTGGGCGCTCGACGGCAAGGGCGAGGGCGTCTGGATCAGCGTGGACGAGGGCGATATCGCGATTGAAGAAAACCACGAAACCGACCTTCAAATTGACGAACGCAAACTAAAGGTCGGTGCGCGCATCAGTTTCGAGGACGAGCTTTTCCGCGTGACCGAGGCCGACCGCGGAAAGTGCGAGGCATTGCGCGGCGAATTTCCCGAGGCGATGAGCGTTGGCGATACCTATACCTACTACCACCTGTCCGGCCCGCGTGGCCGCCTGATCACCCTCGAATTCGAAGACGGCGAGATGTATGTGACCGAGGGTAAGTGGATCGACCCCTACGAAATCCGCCAGCAGGCGGTTGAGGCAAACGCATGAGCGAAAAGCTCACCGCCCTGAATTGCACCTCTTGCGGATCGCCGCTGCCTGCGCTTGCCGGTCATCGTGCCAAGGCGATGGTGTGCAATTATTGCGGCGCGGTCATGGACCGCCATGACGGGTACAAAGTTCTCGCTCAATACCGCGACATGCCGCGTCCCGATGGCCCGTTCAAGCTGGGTGATGCGGGACAGGTGCTGGGCGTTCACCAGACGGTCGTCGGCATCGTCGGTGTGCAATCGCGCATCGAAGGCGCGATGTATTACTGGACAAACTATCAGCTTTATTCGCCCACCCACGGCTATTCGTGGATGACGTGGAATGACGGTCACCTGACCCATTCGCGCAAAGTGCGCGACGGAACCGACCACACCCAGTCATCGTTCTTTCCGCGCGGCGAATTTCCGGCGATGGGCCGCAGCTTTAAGATGTTCGAATCCTACGACGCGGTGATTCACTATATCGAGGGCGAGCTGACATGGATTCCCAAACCCGGTGACCGTGTAAAAGTCATCGACGGTATCGCCCCCCCGCACGGTTTCTCGCTGGCGATGACCGATGACGAAATCGAAACCGAGCTGCAAACCTATCTCAACCGGACCGAGGTGTTAGAGGCGTTCGGCTATGCCGACGATCTGCCCCGGCCCGGCGGTGTTCACGCGATCCAGCCGTTTGAACCCGGCGCGCTTCACACTGCGGCGGCGGGCGCGGCTAAATATTTCCTGCCGGTTGCCGCGATCGGTGCGCTGGCACTGTTGACGCTCGGCGGCGGTTCGACCGTGGCGCAGGCGACGCTGCCGGACACGGCGACGGGCGGCGCGCTGTCCTTCGCCGCGCCCAGCACGTCGCGCCTGATGTCTATCGAAATGCGCGCCCCGCTGCGGAACCAATGGTCATGGTACGACATGACGCTGGTCCATGACGAAAGCGGCGAAGAGGTCGAATTCGGCAGCGGCCTGCAATATTATTCCGGCTTCGAAGGCGGCGAAAGCTGGTCCGAGGGATCACAAACCGCGACCCTGCGGTTCAAACCGCCAAAGACAGGCCAGTACACGTTGCGGATTGCAAATGCACCGTTGGACAAGGGCATATCCCGAACCGACCGCGCCCAGTTCGCATCCAACGCACCGCTGTCGGTGCGCGTTAAACAGAATGTTTTCGTCTCGCGCTATTTCTGGATTCTTGCGGCGGTTCTCGGCGTGATCTACGGCTCGTTAAAGCTGCGCAGTTGGATGTTTGAAAGCGCCCGTTGGGGCGGAGGAGAAGACGATGACTAGAGTCATGCTTGTCGTATTTTCGCTTGCGACCGGCGGCGCAACCTATGCCACGGTAACGGGTGCCGGCGCGGAAAGCGCAGAAATTTCGAATTCGATCCGCTCGGGCAGTGCCGGACGGGGCGGTGTCGGCTATATAGGCCGGATTAAGTAACGCCGGCGCTCGGCATTTACACGGAGAGTTACGCATGGACTTGTTTTCTCAGATACAGCTCGCCGGTGTTATCGGCACGATCTTCTACGCCTTTCTCGGGCTGTTCCTGATGGTCAGTTGTTATGTCATCATCGACAAACTGACGCCGTTTTCGCTGCACGAGGAATTGTCGGACAAGGCAAACGTCGCCATCGCCATCGTGATGGGATCGGTGATGATCTCGCTCGCCATCCTGATTGCGAACGTGATCCGAAGTTAAACATTCGCGTTTTTTTAGGCCCGATGTACGGACCGGATAAGACAGTCTCATCGTGACCGAAGACACCGCGCCCGCAACCCGTCAATCCGACTTTCTGCTTTTGGCGGCGGCCTTTCTGATCGCCGTCTCGGGATTGGTTTACGAACTGATCGCCGGCGCGGTTTCCAGCTATCTTCTGGGCGATTCCGTCTATCATTTCTCGCTGGTCATTGGCCTCTTTATGACCGCCATGGGCATTGGCGCCTATCTATCGCGCTTTGTTGATGTGCCTGAACGCGGGTTTGTAATATCTCAAATCCTGCTCGGGCTGATCGGCGGTTTTTCCGCGCCGATCCTTTTTGCCGCCTTTGCGCTGATCGAAAATTACAGCGCGTTTCTCTATCTGATTTGCCTCGGCGTCGGTGCATTGATGGGATTGGAAATCCCGTTGATCATTCGCATTCTCGAGGGGCGCGACGCGCTCAAGGTCACGATCTCGAACGTCCTGACCGTAGATTATATCGGCGCGCTGGCCGCCGCGCTGCTGTTCCCGCTGGTGCTTGTGCCCCATCTGGGGCTGATGGGGGCCAGCCTGTTGTTCGGCGGGCTTAATCTGGCGGTTGCCGTGATGGCCGCATGGATGTTCCGCACGTTTATCGACTGGCGTGTCTGGCTTGCACTGGTCGCCGCGTGCAGTGCCATCATCGTCGGCTTTATCCGCAGCGAAGCCATGCTCGGCACGATGGAACGCAACCTCTATGCGAACGAGATTGTTCTCGCCAGACAAAGCCCGTATCAGCGCATCGTGGTTACGCGCGACGGGGACCGGACCCAGTTATTTCTGAACGGATCGATCCAGTTCGATACCCTTGACGAATACCGCTATCACGAAAGTCTGGTTCATCCCGTAATGACCCGCGCACCGCGCATCGAACAGGTGGTCATCTTCGGCGGCGGCGACGGCATGGCAACCCGCGAAGTCCTGCGCTATCCCGATGTAAAGCAGGTCACGCTCGTTGACCTCGACCCCGAGGTCACGACCCTTTTCCGCGATGATCCGCGCCTTGCCGCTCTGAATGGCAACGTCCTGTCCGACCCGCGCGTGACCATCGTAAACGCCGATGCGTGGGAACATGTAAAAGGGCGCAGCGCGGCCTATGATGTTGCCATTCTCGATTTGCCCGATCCCAAGGATCTTGCGATTTCGAAGCTCTACAGCCGCGCGTTCTATGCCGATCTGGTCAACGCCCTCGGCGTCGGCGGTGTGATGGTGACTCAGGCGACCTCGCCGGTTTATGCCCGCCGCGCCTATTGGACCATCGTCGCAACGCTCGAGGCAACGGCGGACCGCTATTCCGAAAACCGGACCCTGCAAGTCCTGCCCTATCACGCCTACGTTCCCAGTTTCGGTGAATGGGGTTTCGTCATAGCGGCAGGCCGCCTGCAGTCCGAACCAAGCCGCAGCCTGCCGGACGGTTTAAAGTTTTTCACCAACGGCGAACCCGACGGCCTGTTCAGCTTTCCGCCGGATATGGCCCGCGAGAAGATGGACCCGAATACCCTGTTCGATCATCCCCTTCCGCGTTTGTACGAGGACGGGTGGAGCCGGTGGTATCGATAAACTGCTTTGCCTTTATCAGGTCTTCGACCAGCGAACGATAGGTCCGCTCTTTCGCATCCCGATCCGTTTGCCGCAGGACCGCCGCCGGATGTAAACTGGCAAAGGCTTCACCGCCATCGAGGCAATCAAATCCGTTGCGCGCATCCCCGACAGGGATCGGCTTGCCGTGCAGCGCGCGGATGGCGGTCGCGCCCATCGCGAGGGTCAGGCGCGGCGCTACTAATGTGCGTTCTGCATCTAACCACCAGCGGCAATGATCGATATGGCCAACCTTGGGCGGCTTGTGAATCCGCTTTTTGCCCTTCGGTTCAAAACGGAAATGCTTAACCGCGTTGGTCAGATAAATGTCATCGCGCGACAATCCGGCATCGGCCAGCGCCGCATCGAACACCGCACCCGCCGGCCCGACAAAGGGCCGCCCGGCAATGTCCTCGCGGTCGCCCGGTTGCTCGCCGACAATCATCAGCTTTGCCTGCGCGGGGCCTTCTCCAAAAACGGTCTGCGTCGCGTGGCAGGCATGATCGCACAGCGCACAGGCCGCCGCCTTTTTCTTCAGCGCGGCCAGCGCATCGGCGGGCGGCAGGTCCGGTTCGGCAAAGGCATAATCGGCCAACCGCTTCGGCTGTGTCGGCGCGCTTTCGACCATGCCGCGTTCCTGTGCGCGGGCGGACGCGATCATCGGGGCGATCAGGTCGGCCTCGGGCAGGTTCTTCCAGTATTTCTTCGGCATCTCCGATGTCATCGCTTTTACCTTCAGGCGCGCGGGATTAAAGATCGACCGGAAGTATCCCCGCCACAACTCCTCCAGCGCATCCCCGTCCGGCGCGGCATCCCGGTGCGATCCCTCGGTAAAGGTCAGGCTTTTCTTATCCCAATGGGCACACCGGTCAGGCGTCAGAATCGACCAGCGCATATTGGCAAAGCGGCGTATAAAAAACGGCGTGCCGCGTTCGGTAATGCGATGCTCGGGCTCAAACCACGCAACAAAGGTTTCCTCCGCCTCGCCCTTGACCAGCCGGAACCGGACAAAGGCATGCATCTTGTGAATGTCGCGCCGGATTGCCTTGGTCAGACCATGCAGGCGGTGCACGTCATCATCGACGGCATTGGCCAACAGGCGCGGCTGTTCCTGCAACCGCCACAACAGCCGGTACAGCAGATCAAACCGCGCAGGATCACGATGGCAAATCGCGGCCTGCGCGTCCGACACAAACGATTTCGGCACAGTGATGTTCGTGACCGGGGCGGAGGCCGCATCGCGCGCCAGCCCACCGAACAAATCCGCCTCGGTATCGCCAACACGCCAGACGGCATCTTCCGGCCTGACCCCGCCGGACAGAAATGCCCGCGCCGCCTGTCGCCACCCGTCAAAGTCGGTT
>CALGNW010000049.1 GCA_937958345.1 uncultured Neomegalonema sp.
TCCGACAGCCGCCCCCAGACATACCCGCTCAGGATCGACGCCAGCGCCGAGGCGAGAATAAACGGCCCCAGCGCCCCGGCCTCGCCGTTCTCGCCCGCCGCCATCGCAATCAAAAACGGCGGAGCCAGCGCCGTGGGGACCAGCAAGGCCCGCGCGGCGATGAATCGGCGTAACTGCGTATCCTCGCGCAGCGGTGCGAGCAGGGCAGAGGGCGAGAACAGGTCCACATCCTCGACATCGCTGGGGTCTTCTTCAACGCGCAGGAATAACAGCCCCGCCAGCACCCAGACGACACCTGCGACGGCGATGACGACCGCCAGAGCCATGACCGTGCGCGGGATGATCCCCGCCGCCAACAGCGCCCCGAACAGCAATGTCCCGGTTGCGGCAAGGCTGCCCGCCACGCCCGTCGCTGCTCCTCGTGTGGATTTCTTGACCGTCTTGCCCAGCACATCCTTATGGCTCGTCGAGCACACGGCGCGGCACAGCGAAAAAATCGCCAGCAGCGCGAGAATGGCCCACCCCGCCGCCGCGCCCTCCATTGTCAGGGCGACAAAGGCGATTCCGGCGGCGCATACGCCTTGCCCGACCGATCCCGCCGCCCAAAATCCCTTACGCACCTTAGCGGCGCGGACAAAAGGCGCGATAAGCAGTTGCGGTGCCAGCGCCCCCGCCTCGCGGATCGGCACCAAAAACCCGACAAAGGCGGCGGGCGCGCCCAGCGCCGTGACCAGCCAACTCAGCACGATTTTCGGATCGATCAAGCCGTCGGCTATTTTTGTCAGGGTCATGCTGACGGCCTGACGGAAAAAGTTTCTCTGTTCCTTCGGCTCGCCTGCGTCCGCGCCCGAAATCGTCCGGTAAAGCCGTGCGCGCATGAATGGCCTCTTTACGTTTTCAGGAGGGTTGATCTAAACCTTTAGGATGAATGGGCAATCGAAATCCGGCTGGCGCGCATCGGTGGTTCCGGTTCTGACCGTCATCTCGGCGATTGTTGTGGTCTGGTACATCGCCGCCGCGCTGCTGAATCTCGCCTGGGAACGCGACCAATCCGAGCGCGCCGTCAAAAAGGGCGCAGAGCCCGCAGCCTTTTCGCAGATGCTTACTAACACCATGAGCCAAAAGCGCCCGGTCCTGCCCGCGCCGCATCAGGTGGCCGTCGAACTGTGGAATACGACCGCCGGGAAGAAAATCACGTCAAAGCGCAGCCTTGTATATCACGGTTGGATTACACTGTCGGCGACGCTGCTCGGGTTCCTCTTCGGAACGGTGCTGGGGATGCTGTTGGCGATCGGAATCGTCTATAACAAGGCGATGGATATGAGCGTGATGCCCTGGGTCATCGCCTCGCAAACTATCCCGATCCTTGCCATTGCCCCGATGATTATCGTGGTGCTGAACGCGATCGGTGTCAGCGGATTGCTGCCCAAGGCTCTGATTTCGACATATCTGTCTTTCTTCCCCATCGTTGTCGGCATGGTGAAGGGGCTACGCAGCCCCGACGCGATGCAGCAAGACCTGATGCGGACCTATAACGCCAGCGGTTCACAGTCTTTCTGGAAATTGCGTCTGCCTGCCTCGATGCCGTATCTGTTCACATCGATGAAGGTTGCGATTGCCGCCAGCCTTGTCGGTGCGATTGTCGGCGAATTACCGACCGGCGCGGTTGCGGGCCTTGGTGCGCGGCTGTTGGCGGGAAGCTACTACGGCCAGACCATTCAAATCTGGAGCGCGCTGTTTGCCGCCGCGATTTTGGCCGGAACACTGGTTGCCGTCGTCGGATTGCTGGGCCGGATGGTCGAGCGTCGCATGGGGATGGCGCGGTGAATTGGCTGCTCATCATAGGGGCCGTCGCGTTCTGGCTGGCGGCGTGGGCGCTGAACGTATGGCTGGCCAGAAGCTATCCGAATAACCGCATTGTGCGTTTGTTTGTGCCGGTATCCTTTGGCATCACGCTGCTGGTGCTGTGGGAGGGGATCGTGCGCGGCGCGAATGTACCGCCCGTCCTGTTGCCGCCGCCGTCGATGATCTGGGAGCGGATCACGACCTCGTTGCCGATCCTTTGGGAAGACTTCATACAGACATTCGTTAAGTCGGCGCTGCGGGGGTATGTGCTCGGCTGCGGCGCAGCGTTTCTCGTTGCGCTTGCCATCGACAGGTCGCCGTTTTTGCAGCGCGGGTTGGTCCCGGTCGGTAACTTCGTCGCGGCTCTGCCGATTATCGGGATCGCGCCGATCATGGTGATGTGGTTCGGGTTTGACTGGCACTCGAAGGCCGCCGTGGTCATCGTTATGTGCTTTTTCCCGATGTTGGTGAACACGGTCGAGGGGCTCAAGGCCAGCGAGCCGATGCAGCGCGATTTGATGCACACCTATGCCGCCGGATACTGGCAACGTCTGTTCAAGCTGCGCCTGCCTGCCGCCGCGCCCTTCATTTTTAACGGTTTGAAGATTTGTTCAACCCTCGCCCTGATCGGAGCCATCGTCGCAGAGTTCTTTGGTACTCCTTTGGCCGGAATGGGTTTTCGCATTTCAACCGAGGTGGGCAAGATGAATATCGACATGGTCTGGGCTGAAATCGCTGTAGCGGCATTGGCCGGATCGGTGTTCTATGGATCGGTGAGTCTGATCGAGCGTGCCGTCACATTCTGGCATCCGTCGATGAGGCGTTAGCGAACCAAAACGATAACAGGGAGAACGAGATGAAATTTTCGACAATCGCTCTGGCTGGCGCATTCGCGCTTTCAAGCATGGCTGCCAACGCTGCGGATAAAGTAACGCTGCAGCTGAAGTGGGTCACGCAGGCGCAGTTCGCCGGTTATTATGTTGCCGCGGATAAGGGTTTTTACGAGGAAGAGGGGCTCGACGTTGAGATCAAGCCGGGCGGACCAGACATCGCACCCGCTCAGGTTCTCGCGGGCGGCGGCGCGGATGTTGTGATTGACTGGATGCCTTCCGCACTTGCAACGCGGGAAAAGGGCGTGCCGATGGTCAATATCGCTCAGCCGTTCAAATCCTCGGGCATGATGCTGACCTGCCGAAAAGATACCGGCATTACATCCCCCGCAGATTTTCCCGGCAGAACACTCGGTGTCTGGTTCTTCGGCAACGAATATCCGTTCCTGTCGTGGATGAGCAAACTGGGTATCCCGACTGACGGGTCCGAGGGCGG
>CALGNW010000050.1 GCA_937958345.1 uncultured Neomegalonema sp.
CGTATCGGCGCGCACTTCGCCATCCGGTTGCTGTGTGATGAATACGGTGGCTTCGGTCTGACCGTAAAGCTGTTTGAGGTTGATCCCCAGCGCGCGGTAGAACTCGAAAATCTCCGGCCCGATGGCCTCGCCCGCCGTATACCCGACGCGCACTTTCGACAGACCCGTCGCGTTGAGAAGCGGGCCGTAAACCAAGCCCTGACCGATTTTATATTTCAGCTTATCCCCCGCCGAAACCGACTTGCCGTCCAGCATCGCAGGGCCGACTTTTTTGGCGTGGTCGATGTACTTTTTGAACATGCGCTGCTTGATCGGTGATGCATCCTCCATGCGGATCATCACGGAGGTCAGCAAACCCTCGAAAAAGCGCGGCGGGGCAAAAAAGTATGTCGCGCCGATTTCCTGCAAATCTTTTTGCATGGTGTCGGGGCTTTCAGGGCAGTTGACGCAAAAGCCAGCCCACATCGCCTGCGCCATCGAGAATACATAATCGCCAACCCAAGCCATCGGCAGATAAGCGAGGATGCTTTCTTTTTCGGTCAGATTGTCGAACTCGCAGGTGTTCTTGGCCGTGACCAGCACATTGTCGTTGCTGAGAACCACACCCTTAGGCCGGCCCGTCGTCCCCGAGGTATAGAGCATCACACCGGTATCATCCGGCCCGATGGCGGCGGCGCGGCGGTCGATCTCTGCCTCGTATTCCGCACCCTTAGCGCGGCCTCTGGCCTGCAATTCCTTAAAGTTATGCAGCATCGAGTGGTCGTATTTACGCATGCCGCGCGGATCAAGATAGACGATCTGTTTGAGTTCGGGAACGCGGTCAGAAACCTCGAGCAATTTGTCGACCTGTTCCTGATCCTGCACCACGGCAAAGCGCGCACCGCAATGTTCCATGACATAGGCCATCTCGTCCGCGACCGAGTCCTGATACAGCGGAACCGGTATCGCGCCGACATGCTGCGCGGCAATCATCGCCCAGTAAAAATAGGGCCGGTTGCGCCCGACAATGGCGATGGTGTCACCCGCCTTGACGCCGATATCGAGATACCCGCAGGCCAGCGCACGGATTTCTTCACGGGCCTCGGCCCATGTCCAGCTTTGCCAGATGCCGAATTCTTTTTCGCGATAGGCCGGACGCGCGGCGAACTTCGACGCATTGCGGTTCAGCAATTTCGGAAACGAATTCAGGTCGTTCGGCAGATTCCCCGTGGTCGTCAAATCGCATCCTCCCCGTGGCCGCCCCGTTCTGTGACAGGTGCAGACGAATCAAAGTCTAGCCGAGATCATCGCCTTTGTGTCACCCAATTAATCGGGGGTGCGACGTTGCCTGCGGTTGCGAGTCCTCGACGGCATAGCAACCCTAACGGCTTACACTGTCAAGCGAAGGCGGCGATGATTGACTTTAACGTAAGATGCGTGAAGCGTCGGAAACATGGCGACCGAGACTTTTATAGGCATTACCGAACTGACCGAGGAATTCGGGATTACGACCCGGACCTTGCGGTTTTACGAGGACCGCAAGCTGTTGTCGCCGTTCCGCCGCGGGCGCAAGCGCCTGTACCGCCCCCGCGACCGGATACGCCTGAAACTGATCCTGCGGGGAAAACGTCTGGGATTGTCGCTGGACGAGATCGCCGAGATCATCGACCTGTATGACGAAACCTCCGGCCCGCAAAAACAGATCGACAAATTGCTGGAGCGGATCGAGGCCAGACGCGCGGCGCTCAAACGACAACGCCAAGACATCGACGATGCACTGGCCGAACTGGCAACGGTCGAGAAAAAGGCCCGCACGCATTTAAAAGGATTGGTGGTCGAAACGAGCAAAACCTCAATAACCATATAAAGCAAACTCTCGCAGGCTCTTAGGCCGTTTCGTTAATTTTGCGTTAAAATCAACCGAAAATAGATCGATCAAAAAAAATTCTTAGCCTACCACTCGACCATTTAATGCGTCATATAGATATGAAAAGTAGGAAAAATAAGGTGGAAAACATGTCACTGCCCAGAAAGTCTAATCTCGGAGAGCATATCCAAGACAGTGAATTGGAAACGCTAATTGAAACTCGAGTGAAAGGGTATTCCATGAGCGAAGCTGACGTGCGAAAGCAAATGGTGAGCTTCATCTACGGCAATGCACCTCATGAGTCTCGATCTACAAAAGAGTCAGCACAACATGCAGCCGACAGTGTACTTATTCGCTCAGAAAGGTAATTCATCTTGCTGATTATCAAGAGCGACGACGAAGTACTCTATGAAAAGCTGCAAGATCGAAATCTAGCACGCCAATATGAACTTCTAACCAATTTCATCGAAATTGGTCTTCTGAAAGGTCCGCATTCAGTTGACAAATACTCGCTCTACGCGCTGAACCACGCCGCGACAGCTGGAATCTCCCAAATGGCAGGAAGGTTTCGGCAGGAGCCAATATATATCGGGAACTCTGATCATAAGCCACCTAGATATGATGAGGTGCCTGACCATATTGATCGAATGTTTTCATTTCTTTATGAGAATTGGGACGAAGCCGATGCGTACCAATTGGCAGGATATGCGCTGTGGCGGCTAAATTGGATTCACCCCTTCATTGAAGGTAACGGGCGGACGTCTCGCGCACTGAGCTACTATCTCCTATGCGTAAAGATTGGGAATCTATTGCCTGGCGACCAAACAGTCCCAGAGCGAATTCGCGAGAACCGCGCCCCATACTACCAAGCACTTCGAGAAACTGATGCAGCTTGGGATGACGGGCATCTAGATTTAGAGTCGATCTCAAAGTACCTAGCCTCGCTGGTGAAAGCCCAGATTTTGGACGGCTAAACGCTTTTGGGCCAAGGAGCCTCGCGATGGACAGTCCCGCCAACTACGCCGCCACCCGCAAGATCACGCCCGGCCTGCGGCCCGACGGGTCGCCTGATGACAATGACAGGGTCGAGATCGGACCGACGGCCCTCGCCTTTGCCGAATGGCAGGCCGCGGGTCTGACCGCGCCGAACCTTGATCGCATGCGCCGCGTCCGGTGGGAAAAGCTGGTTGCGTCGATCAATGCGCGCGGATGGGGCGGGCTGTTGCTGTTTGATCCGCTGAACATCCGTTATGCGACCGATACCCCGCATATGCAGCTTTGGAATACCCACAACCCGTTCCGCGCGACGTTCATCGGGGCGGACGGTTATATGCTGATGTGGGAGTACAAAGGCATTTCGTACCTCGCCGGCTACAACCCGCTGGTGCGTGAGACGCGCGCCGGGGCCAGCATGTTCTATTTCTCGACCGG
>CALGNW010000051.1 GCA_937958345.1 uncultured Neomegalonema sp.
GCGCGAAACTACGCCGGTCGTGTCGAAGAAATACGAATTTTTCTCCCACGCATCGTCATTCGCGGCATCAATATACTCCCGTAGTTTAACATTGCCCTCCTCATCGAAATATGTATTCGCGATATCTCCGTCATCAAAGACAGTCTGAGTGCCTGACAATTTACCGCTTTCGTCGTAATTGATTGATCTTTCGGCCCATATATATTTGTCCTCCGAGTCCAAGGTGGTTTTTCTGGTCAGCGAACCTTCCGTACTAAATTGGAATATAAAATGATCTCCGCTGTCGTCGATCACTTCCCGTGAAATCAGATTCCGATCATTGTCGTAGTTAAGGATCATTGTGTCCCAACTGGCACTTTCGTCAAAATCTTCGCGTGCCGTTTCCAGTGATCCGTCGGCCATGTAATTAATTGTCAGCACATCTCCAGCATCGTACTCGACGAGAACGCTATAGATATCTCCCAGTTCATCATAGGTTGTTACCCGCCGGTCCCATAATTCAGTATCAGAATTGTCATGCTGGGTGCTTTGAAGAATATCGCCTGACGGAGAATAGATTATTTCGGGATTCACATCCTCTACCGTGATCTGAAGATCGACACGTGTCTCGTTCACACCGTCCGACGCCAACAGCGCAAGATCGTAGATGTTGTCGCCATCGGCATCGCCCGCAACTTCGAAATCAGGAGGATTGTTGAAAACCAGTTCGCCGTCCGCGTCCAAAGCGAACAGCGCACCGTCGCCCTCTGCGGCAATCGAAAGTGTCACCGGCGTGCCCTCAGGATCAAGCGCCAATGGCGTGAGCCCGGTCAGGATGGTTCCCTCAAGCATGGTCACCGGCGAAAGTTCTGCAATCACCGGAACTTCGTTGGTATTCTCTACCATGATTTGCAAATCAAGACGGGTCTCGTTCACACCGTCAGACGCCAACAGCACAAGATCGTAGATGTTGTCGCCATCGGCATCGCCCGCAACTTCGAAATCGGGAGCAGTGTTGAAAACCAGTTCGCCGTCCGCGTCCAAAGCGAACAGCGCACCGTCTCCCTCTGCGGCAATCGAAAGCGTCACCGGCGTGCCCTCGGGATCAAGCGCCGACGGCGTGAGCCCGGTGAATAAAGTATTCTCCAGAACAGTTTCCGGCGTCGCAACCGCGAATGAAATATCGTTGGAGGCGTTGAAAGCGAACTCTCCGCTCATCGACCAGACTTCACCGGGAGACGTTTCGTAGATGCCATCGACAACAGACGCGTACCCTTTGCCCTGAACGACGCTGCCTGTGCCATCGCGTTGCAACCACCGGCCACTACCGGGAATGATGCTTTCGAGAATGTTCAGTCCGACAGTGCCGAAATCTGACTGCCATTCGATAGTATCTGGCAAATCGTAATTCAGAAGAAGCCCGGTGCTGCTTTGAAGACTTACCTCTTCGCTTTGTCCGATAACGACCGCGTCAAAATAATCGGATGGCGTAAACATCAGCATATAGCTCGCATCGACTTCATACTGACCAAGCCAGACAATCGAGTTTGTCTTCGTCAATGTATTATTCTCGATCGACCAAACTTCCGTTGCATAAGCGACCGGCGTATTTTCCGGATTGGCAGGATCGAGAAACACGCTGCTTTGCACCAACGAAATTTCAGTCCCCACATGGTTCCCGTCGAGATCAACCTCTTCGCCATCAACCAGCACGATGAGGCCTTCTGCGTTGATTTGCTGAAACCCGTGTGCGCCCTTAGGTTTAATCGAGTTAAAGTTGCCGCCAGCCGGAGCACTCGTCAGTCGCGTGGACTGGTCGTCCGCAAACGAATCTTTAAATGTAAAGCCGTTGCGCGAAACACTCGTGATCCACGTCCAGCCCTCCGCCCAGTTTTCAAGCCTGTCTACGTACCGCAATCCATGTGAAACCCCATTGGTGGACAACGTGATTTCACTGTCTAAGTCGCTTGAGTAACGAACCGATCCTGCGGCGACTGCGGGCGCGCGGATGGACGTAAAGGAAGGTGCCACATTGGCAGGGTCGGTATTCATGCTGACACCTTATATATTAATTTGATAGTTTTTGAGTTGTACAACCTGCCTTATGAGTACATCTTATATTAGAGAAATTAAACAAAAAATTGTGAAATAATTCCACTCTATTTAAGAGTGCGGACTTTAGCGGCGCGTGAAAGCACTGCTTTAGTCCGCACCGTAAAGTGGCGCGCCGCCCCGTGATCAGGATACGAGACGACAATCGTCAAAGGCATCAGCCTTTGATCTTGGCCATGATGTCTTCGACAGAAAGACCGAGACCTTCCAGCATCGACAGGTCGATACCCTTGTCAGCAAGCATGGATTTCACACCATCAGCATCGAGTCCTTCGATTGCCGACGCATCGATTCCGCTTTCACTCAGCTTGCCCATAATATCTCCGGCGCCACCGAGGCCGCCCAGCATATCACCTAGACCCATTGCTTCTCTCCTTGTTGTTGACGGAGCCACGCTCCTGCCTCGGCGGTACGGCAGTAATAGTTAACGCAACCTTAACAAAATTTTGAGGCCCGAAACGCAGCATTGAAGAGGAGGTTTTAGGATGCAATGCATCTGGCGCTTCAACCTTTGCGGCAGCACTTCGCGCATTAACCTTTAATTAACCAGTTCACGGACATTCTTTGTTAACCATTTGTGAATGAGATTTTTGGGACGCGTCGTGGGCAGCTCTCTGCTATTTCTTCTAGGCGGTATCGGGATCGGTGCCGTCGTTTGTTGGAATTTGCTGAATGTTCACCGGCAGCGGATCGCCGAGGAAACTCGGCATGCAGTCATGTCCTCAGTGATGGACGTGCATAATAACTTTCTGAATAACATGGTCTATTTCCGCGCCCGCGCAGAAGCGGAGAGGCTTGTTTCGGACGCGGACCTGCTGGCAATGGAAAGCATTATTCGGGAAACGCAGGCCGATTTGGCCGGCATTGCCGCCGCGGACTTAGGCCAGACCCGGGACTTGGGCGGCATACGCACCCTGCGCAGAGCCAGAGCCTGAACGGCAGGCAAAGACAACCGCAGCCCCGTAAAATACTCTCTAAAATTCTTTTGAAATTCGCTTGGTCAAGCATGCCATGCGTATGCAACCTAGTGGTTCATTTAGTTCATCACACCCGAGCGGAGAATTCCCGAATGATAAGACTGTTGATTGTGGCCGGCCTCTTGCCGGTCCTTAGCGGCTGCGCATCGATTGTTGAAGGAACCGACCAGCAGGTCACGATCAATACCACACCGGATGGGGCGAAATGTGCACTGTCGCGCGAGGGGCAGGTGATCGGCATCGCAAACCCGACCCCACAAACACTGACCCTAAGCAAAAGCCGCAAGGACGTGACGGTGCTTTGTCAGAAGGCCGGATACAAGGAAGCCACAGCAATCCTCGACAGTGAGTTTGAGTCGATGACACTGGGCAACCTGCTGATCGGCGGTGTGATCGGGGTTGGCGTTGATGCGGCAACAGGCGCGCTGAATGAGTATGACAACCTGATTACCGTGCCTCTCACGCCGGAAACGGCGGTCGCCCCTGCTCCGACAGCACCTCTGACAATTCCCTCGGAAATCCCTGAACTTCAGATTATCGAGACGGTTCCGACGAGCTGAGCGTGCCAAGCAGGGGGCCTAATGCGCGGCCCCCTGCATTGCCGCATCTATTAACAATCTATAAATTATGTATTATTTTTAACAGCTTACCCCAGACCTCGAACGATTCATCAACTTCGTACCGGTAGGCTCGGGCCTTGAATAAAGGGCCGAAAACTGATGATACGACGTTTACTGAAGCGGGTTGCCGCACTGTCTTGCGTAATTTTTATCGGCAGCGGGACCCACACCTCTGCCGCACCGCCGGAAACCCGCTCGGCCCCTTCCTACGGCTATATCCTGATGGATGCGGCGACGGGGCATGTGATCTCGCACGAGAACGCGGACAACCTGTTTATCCCCGCATCGCTTTCGAAGATTCCAACGACCCTGATGGCCCTAAGCAATCTCGGAGCCGAACGCCGTTTTAGAACGCGCCTGCTGGCCGAGGGCACGGTCATCAACGGCGTCCTGCAGGGAAACCTGCATTTGGTCGGCAGCGGAGATCCGAGCCTGAAAGAACGCGATGTGATCGAGTTGGTCGCGAAACTGAGCGCCGCGGGGGTGCATAGGGTCAGCGGGCGCTTTACTTATGACACAAGCGCCCTGCCCCGGTCGGCTTCGATTGACGCTGCGCAGCCCGCCGGTCAGGCGTATAATCCACCCGTCAGCGGTTTGAATGTCGATTTGAACCTGAGCGGTAAAAACGGCAGGAGCGGACCCGCGCGCGAACCGGGCCGCCGCGCCGGTCGGATGCTGCGCTATTTCGCCCACGGCCAAGGCATCACTCTGCCGGAACCGACCCGTTTGCGGCGGGCGGCCACAGGCTATGAAATCGCCGCTCACACCAGCGCGCCCGTCGCGACGCTGGCGGCGGAAATGATGGACCTGTCCACCAACCTGGCTGCGGAATCGCTGGGGATGCTTTCGGTCGCATCGATGGGGACACAGCCGAAATCCTTGTCAGGTGCTGCAAAGGCAACCGCCGCGTGGGTCAAGGCCGAAGCGGGCGCAATCGGCGGTGCAGGCTGGCGCGGGTTCAGAATGGCCAACCATTCGGGTCTGAGCACAAAATCGAGGGCAACACCCCGCCAGATAGCGTCAATCCTGCGCCTGGGATATCAGCGGTTCGGCCGGAATTTTTCCGACTTGCATTCGGCCAATCAACCGGTCGGGTTCCAAGCCTACACCCTGCGCGGAAAGTTCGGCACGATGCGCTTTGTCAGGGGCTATGCGGGGTTTCTCACGGTCGGCAACAAAGAGATGGTTTTTGCGATCATGGCAAATGACCGCCGCCGCCGCGCGCTTGCCGACGCAGGGACGACAGGACTGTCCAGTCAGTCGTGGATGACCGCCGCGCGCAAGCTGGAGCAAAAGGTTCTTGGTGATTGGATCACGGGATTATGGCCGTCTGATCGCCCCGCGACCATCCTGACCGCCAGCGCACCCGCGGCGATACCCGCAGAAGCACCGGTCTTTGAAAACGCAGTAAATCCGGCGAAGACAATTCTTGATGCGTGGGACATCGCGCGCAGCGAGCCGGAGCAACCGGTCAGGGTATCAGTGCTGAGTGCAAAGCCTGCGCTATACGTGCGCACCACACGGCTTGTGAAATAATGTGGCTCAGGCCGGCTGTCCGAGGATTTGCGGTTCCTCTTTGATCGGCAAATGGGCCAGCGCAGAGAATGCGCCGACACCGATACCGACCCACCACACGACATCATAACTGCCGTAGGCATCATACAAGGTCCCGCCAAGATAGACGCCGAGGAACCCTCCGAGCTGGTGGCTGAGAAACACAAATCCATATAGCGTGCCCATATATTTCATGCCGTAGAGATAGCCGATAAGGCCGCTGGTCAATGGCACGGTCGCCAACCACAAAGCGCCCATCGACAGGCTGAAAATAATCACTGTTACCGGCGTCGGCGGCAGCATGATGAAGGCAATCGCGACAATCGTGCGCAACGTGTAGATGATCGACAGCAGAGTCTTTCGCCGGTATATTCCGCCAAGCTTTCCGGCCAGCAGGGTACCGAAGATATTCGTAATTCCGATCAATGTCAGCGACGCCGCGCCAAGGGCCGCGGATCCGCATACCTCGGTAACATAGGCGGGGAAGTGGGCGGTAATGAAGGCGAGCTGATAGCCGCATGAGAAAAAACCCAGGAACAACAGGATGTAATTCGGGTCCCGTGATGCCCGTCCGAGCACCTGCCAGAGGGTTTCTTCCGCGGCGGCGCGGGTTGCGGCGGGCGGCGGCGGAGCCTTGAGATAGGGCAGCACCGCCAGCGTCGCGAGGATCGCAACCGCCATGATCAGCATGGTCGAATCCCAGCCGAAGCGGCTCTCGAAAAACTGAACCAAAGGCGGGATCAGCACCTGACCCGACGACCCCGCCGCCGTCGCAATGCCAAGCGCCATCGAGCGTTTTTCAGGCGAAGCCGCGCGCCCCACAATCGCCAAAACAACCCCGAAGCCCGTGCCAGCAACACCGAGACCGACAAGGACGCCCGAACTCATCACCTGTCCGAACGGCGTACCGGCATTGGCGGCGATGACCAGCCCGACCGCATAAACGCAGGCCCCGAGGATGATTGCTTTGCGGTCACCGTATTTTTCCGCAAACATCCCGAACAGGGGCTGACCGATACCCCAAGCCAGATTTTGAATGGCAATGGCCATCGAGAAGTCACTGCGCGGCCAGTCGAATTGCTCGGCAATCGGAACCTGAAATACGCCGAAAGATGCGCGGATGCCAAAGCCGACCAGCAAAATCACAGACGTGGCCATCAGGATCGGCGTTAAATTATCTTTAGTCGATACGGCGGTGGCCATGGCGAGTCTCCCTCAATGACAGACCTAGCCTGATTTTCAGGCGCGAACGATCATGTTTTGAAATCACCGCTGACCCGGGCTGAAACGAGGATATGTACCAGTGCCAGAACCGCGAGCGCCGACGCGGTCCAACCCAGGTAATCAAGACCCGCCGAGTCGATGACAAAGCCCCCGATCGCCGACCCGAGGGCCGCACCGATATAGATTGCCGCAGCGTTCAGCGACAGCACCACCGGCGCGCTGTGCGGCGCGAGCGCCACCAGCCGCGCCTGCTGACCTGCCATGAACGACCAGCCGCAGACCGATTGCAGGAAAACAAACATCAGCAACAGCCATTCGGGGAACGGCAAATAGGAATAAAGGCCCAACCAGAAAATCTGGGTCGACGCCAACAGCGCCAGCGTGCGAATCGGGCCGATACGATCCGCCAGAATGCCGCCCAGTATGTTCCCGATAACAGCCCCGACCCCGAAAACCAGCAGGGCGAGCGTAATGCCGTCTCTGCCCCATCCCATAATCTGCGTCAGCAGCGGGGCAAGATAGGTGTAAACAACCCATACCGCCGAAAGGAAACTGGCCGTAAACAAAACGGCGAGCATGATCGGACCATTACGCAGTGTCTGTTTCAAATCAGCGAACGTGACCGGCTGGAACGACAATCCCTTTGGTACACGGGTCCAGATCAGCCACAGGCAAGGCAGGGCCAGCAGCACAACAATGGCGAACGCAACCCGCCAGCCGAACGTGTAGGCAATGAAGCTGCCGACCGGTACGCCGAAAACCTGCGCCAAAGTCAGTCCGACAAAGACTGTAGACAGCGCCTTCGCACGGTTCTCAGGCGCGCTAATTCCGGCAGCCACAGCAGCGCCGACAGGTGTAACGATACCGGCCCCGCCCGCCGCCATAATCCGCGCAATGAACACCCACGCAGCGTCGGGTGCGAAGGCCATGACAATTTGCGCGAAAGTGAACACGGCCAATCCGGCGGCAATAACCCGCCGCCTGCCGAAAGTGCCCGTCGCAGACACTAGTATCGGGGACAAAACCGCATAGGACAGCGCATAGGTTGTCATCACCCACCCCGCCTGGGATGTCGTCATCGAAAGATCACCGGCGAGCGGGTCCAGCAATCCGATCACCACAAACGCCCCCATCCCAATGACGAAATTCGCAGCGGATAGAATCGGAATGACGAAAGGATCGGATTTCGCGGTCATGGGCGTCTCCTTGTGAGCGCCAGCCATAGCGCGGACAGCGCCAACTTGGAAATCAGGACCGGAAACTATGCCGCCAGCCCAAACCCGTGCTAATGCGGCCTTGAATGGAGCGGATGATTGTCGCGGCCAGCGCATGATCCGAACGGCACGAGTGAGACCTGATGGACGGACCCCTTCCCAAATACCGCGCGATGATCGCAGACGGGACTCTCAATCCAGATCCTCTGCAGCAGATCGTTCTGGAAAAACTGCAGATCCTCTGGTTGCGGCTGGGAGAGCGGACTTACAAGCGCGATGCGCCGAAACCGCGCGGCTTCTTCGGATTTGGCGCCAAGGCCGCGAAGAAAGAACCCCCTTTGCAGGGACTGTACATCTGGGGAGGCGTTGGACGCGGCAAGACGATGGCGATGGATTTATTCTATGAAACCGCCCCCGTCGAACCGAAACGACGCGTTCATTTTCACGGTTTCATGCAGCAGGTGCATGAAATGCTGAAGAACGAGCGGATCAAAGGCACGTCAAACCCGCTGCCGAAGGTTGCGGATCAAATGGCCAAAACCTCGCGGCTGCTATGCTTTGACGAGATGCAGGTAACAGATGTGGCGGACGCGATGATTGTCGGCAGACTGTTCGAGGGGATGCTGGCCGAAGGGGTGACGATTGTCGCAACCTCGAACCGTCCCCCCGACGACCTGTATAAAGACGGGATCAACCGCGATGTGTTCCTGCCGTTTATTGCGATTATAAAAGACAAGCTCGATGTTCTGCATCTGGATAGCGAAACCGATCACAGATTGCTGCGCATTGATCGCGGCGGTGTCTACATCACCCGCGACTCTCCGCGTTTTGAGGGACTGGCCAAGCGGATGTTCCGCTCGCTGGTCGGCGGGCGTGAACCGGGACCGCGTGATCTGGATGTGGGGGGACGCGTGCTGCATCTGGAGCAAGCGACCGATTCTGCGATGCGGTCCAGTTTTGACGCGCTGTGCAAAACCGCGCTCGGACCCGCCGACTATCTCAAAATTGCCAGGACTTTTGATACGGTGATGATCGAGCACGTGCCGGTGATGGGCCCTGAACACAGGGATCAGGCCAAACGGTTCGTGACGCTGATTGATGCGCTGTATGACGCCAAGGTTCGGGTCTTGATTTCAGCCGATGAAGAACCCGACCGCCTGTATCGGAGCGGCGACGGGTCGTTCGAATTCGCCCGGACCGCAAGCCGTTTGACCGAAATGCGCTCGCGCCAGTACCTTGCCGAGAGTAAGGCTGCACAGAAAAACTGAACGGAATGCCGTTCCTGAAAGGCACGTTAATCATGGCAATAACCGAAGAAATAGCAGGCGGCACGTTCACCCGTCTGGGACCGCAGGAATGCGCGGCAATGATCGAAGCCGGTAAAGCCGTCATGCTCGATATTCGCGAAATTCACGAATTTGACGCCGAACGCATCCCCGGGGCAATTCTGGCCCCGATGCAGGAATTGATGCCGGGGGCATTACCGACTCAGGACGGCAAAAAGATCATCCTTCAATGCCGCAGCGGCGGACGGACCGCAAAGGTCGCAGAGGCGCTGATCGGTATGGGCGTATATTCCGAGATGGCCCATCTGGAGGGGGGTATTTTGGCCTGGAAGGAACAAGGGCTGGAGACCATCTGCCCCGATCCTGCGCGCGCCGTCACGTAATTGTGGTTGCAGATAAAGGCTTGAGATCGCGGGTGTTCAACCAAGCGGAGAACCGGCATCGCCAGTTGTTCGTGGACGTCGGTGCGGCTGTCGTGCGATAACACGCCTTTTAAATCCACGGAGAGTCGTCATGGCTGTTGTAAAGAATATCGAGATCATCGCTGAGTCCAAGAAAAGCTGGGAAGATGCCGCAGCGCAGGGCGTTAAAACCGCCTCGAAGTCGGTGAAAAACATTCGTTCGGTCTGGATTAAAGACCAGAAGGCCACCGTGAACGGCGACAAGATCACTGCGTACCGTGTCACCATGGCGATCTCGTTCGAACTAAAATAAACGAGCTTTGCAATCCCCCTGAAGCCGCGATGCTTCAGGGGGATTTCAGCGGCTTATCCCTGCAGGTCAAAGCGTTAACTCGCCGCTGTTGATCTGTTCCGCCTCGATACTTTCAAAGAGTGCGCGGAAGTTTCCCTCTCCGAATCCCTCGTCGCCTTTGCGCTGTATGAATTCGAAGAAAATCGGCCCGACCACCGTTTTCGAGAAAATCTGCAAGAGAATACGGGTGAGGCGGTCGCCGTTTTCGGCATCAATCACACCCTCGCCGTCGATCAGAACGCCATGGCGCTTCATCCGCTC
>CALGNW010000052.1 GCA_937958345.1 uncultured Neomegalonema sp.
ATCCAGAGCGCGAAATGATACCAACGCAAACCCATCTCAAAGCTCCTCTCTGCCGAACAGCCCACGGGGGCGCAGGACAAGGATTGCGATGATCAGGACCATCGTAAAGACACCGCGCAGCTCTGGCGCGAGATAGGTTGAGACGATAATTTCCATGAACCCAATGATATGCGCGACGATGAGCGTGCCGATGATCGAACCGATGCCGCCCACAATCACCACCGCAACCGCGATGATCAGCGGCGCGACCCACATGCCGGGATAAAGCTGGGTATAGCTGGCAAAAAACACCCCCGCGACCGCGCCGAGCGTGCCGGAGATCGCCCATGTGATCATGTTCACGCGGTCGGCGTCGATACCGGAAATCGCCGCGCCCTTTGCATCCATCGACACGGCCTGCATCGCGCGGCCCATATGCGTCGAGCGCACGTAAATCCATAGCGCGATGAGAATGATCCAACTCATGATAGCGGCAAAAAGATTTGAATACGGAATAGCCGCCCCGGCGACGCGCTCAATCCCCGGAATGATGGGCAGCAGGATTTTTGAACTGTCGCCAAAGATCAGCACGACCGCCGATTGCAGGACGACGGCGAGGATCAGCGTTGAAATCTCGATGGCAACATGATTGCCGCGCAGGGGCTTTACGATCAGCAAAAACTTGAGGATGCCAAGCGCGCAGCCAATGATCCCGGCCACCAAAACCGCCGCAACCTTTGGCATTCCAATCGTTTGCGCAAAATAGAAATACGCATAACCGCCGATCAGGAGATACGCGCCATAAGCGAGGTTGAGCACCCGCCCTATGCTGAAAATAAGCGTGAATCCGACGGCGATCAGCGCGTAAAGACCGCTGAGCAACAGACCCTGAATAATGACTTGGAGCATGAGAACGCGGTCGCCTTCACAAAAAGAGAGGCGCGCCGGACAGCGCGCCTCGACCGTGTGTTACTACTTCATCCAGCTTGGCAGCTCGAACTCCGTCGTGGCGTATTCGAACGGATAGACCACGCCGGGTGTGCCGTCCTCTTTCCACTGCACGACCACCATCGAAGGTTGGGCATCGTCATAAGGCGCGGAAAGATCGAACAGCGCGTTCTGCGGATAGGTCCGGCCCGTCACAGGCTCGACCTCGCCCGCTTCCCAAAAGCCGTAGCGCAGCCACAGCTTGCCATCGAGTTCAAGTTTAAGGTCCTGCTTGACCATTTTGGCGGACCAAGCTTTTGCATCGCCGAATCCGCCCGCCTCTTCGGCAGCCGCCATCGCCTGTTTCAGACCGTGGTAGGCGTTAAAGCCGTTGAAGTGCGGAATCGTCGGGCGGCTGTCATATTTTTCCTGATAGGTGTCAACGAAGGCCTGACTGACAGGATCGAGCTTGAAGCCCACCGACGGCAGCGGCGAGAGGGTCGAGATACCGCCGCCTGCGCCGCCCGTATCGTCCCAATAATCAACCCCGAGCGCCGCGACGTTGACGCCGGTCATCGCCATCGGGACCTGCAACTTCACGTATTGCGACGAAATCACCTGAGAGTTCACCGAGCTGACCTGATAGATAAAATCAGCGCCGGACGCCTCGGCCTTGGCAAAGATCGGAGCGAAATCAACCGTGCCGACATCGTAGGTGATGATCTCGGCCACTTCGATACCGGCAACGGGGGCCAGCGCCTCGGTCACAAGACCGGTAATCGCCTCGCCGAAGGCGGTGTCTTCAGCAAGAACGACAACACTGTCCCAGCCCATTTTCGCCTTGAGCACATCCGCGCCGAAGTTGATGTAAAGCGTCGCCAGTGCCTCGTCCGATGCAATGTTCATAAAGTACGGGGCCATCGTGTCCGGGTCTTCGACGATCATGTCGATGATGCCGATGTAAGACGTCCACGTGTCCAGCGTCGGGATCTGATATTCCTGCATGCGCGGAAGCCAGCCGAGCGACACATCATCAATCGAACCCGAGATGATGAAATCGACCTCTGCGGTCTCGGCAAGATATTCGTATGCCTTCACGCCCTCGGTCACGTCTTCCTGCGTGTCCGCAGTGACAAGGGTGATTTGCTGACCCATCACGCCGCCCGCGGCGTTGAGTTCGTCAATCGCGATTTCGGCCCCGCGCAGGGTCGACAGGCCCGTATCGGACGACAGCGAGCCGATAAAGCCCACCTTGATTTCGGCCATCGCAGGCGTTGCAAACCCCAGCATCAGGGTCGTCGCAAGCAGCTTTCGCATCATCATTCTCTCTCTCCCATTTTCCGGACTGCCTTTTGACGGAGCGCAACCCGTATCACCTCTTCGCAGTGTATACTGTATACAATCAGCCAAATTCGCCAACCGTCAATGGTTTTCACCAAATCCGGCGAAAATCATTTCTCTACCATCGGGATAGTCGGGCGCGAGTCCAGTGCTAAGCTGTTCGGAAAGCAGACAGGCAATACGGTCGAAACCGACTTGAATTATTCAATTTTACTGAATTCCTTCGTGTATATGCTAAAATTTTCAGAATGAATATTTGACCGATTATCAATAATGACACGGCACGGGATTATCCTGTGGCCAACTCAGACTTCTTGGTGGGGACCATGGTTTCGCTGCACTACAGTCAGATTGATGACCGGATCGAAGCGTTCAGGGATAAATACCTTGAACTCTTGCGCCTGCATGACGAGCGCATTCTTTCGCGTCATAATATGACGATGCGGGACGCCGCGCCCTTTGCCGCCGATATGGCGATTATCGAACTGGCCGGCGACGACCAATGGCTGATCCGTCTGAGCGGAACCAATCATTGCCGCCGTGCGAACCGGGATCGCACGGGCGAAAATGTTCTGGCCGGACGCAGCGCAGCGGAACGGATACGCCGCAAGCAAGTCGTCGAGCACTTATTCGCAAAGCCCTGCGCCGTTAAGGCGGTGTGGAAAGAACGGTTCGACGGTGAGATGAGCGCGACAACCGCCTCGATCACCTTTCCCGCCCTTGGCAGGACAGGCGAGAAAATGCTCATCGCGTATGAACTACTGGTCGACGAGATCGAATGGGTCGGGCCGGATCATACGTCGCAACTGAATGCGGTTGATCTGATTGAAAGCAGGTTCGTGGATATCGGTTCCGGCGTGCCCGACTAACGTCAGACCATGCCGCCGATCGTGCCGTCCGCGTCGTGGATGATCGCATCGACATCAATCTCGACCATCATGCCGGGCTGGGTCAGGCCCGCTTGAACGCCGGTCAGCACCGGATCAATGCCCTTGAACACCTCGCCATGGGCGCGGACAAAGCCGCCTGCCGCAGACATATCGGTCAGATAGGCGCGGGTGCGCATGACGTGGGTGAGGTTTGCGCCCACTTCGCGCAGCGCCTCTTCGATCCGGCCCAGAATGTAGATTGTCTGGGCGTAGGAATCGCCGGGGGCGTGCAGCTTTCCTGAGGGTTCAATCGCGGTGGTCCCGGCAACAGAGACAAAAGGGCCGACGCGCTTGGCGCGCGAATAGCTGCCAATTTCTTCGAACCGTCCGCCCGCTTTGAACTTGTCGATCATTGCGAAAGCCGCGTGCGGATGGCGTCGGCTGCGGCCTTGAGCGCGGCGGTTTCGGCATCGGTCAGACGCCATTGCTCGACCGCAATCAGACCCGTGCGACCGAGCACAGCCGGAACGCCGAGGACGATGCCGTCTATGCCGTATTCGCCTTT
>CALGNW010000053.1 GCA_937958345.1 uncultured Neomegalonema sp.
GCGGCGATCGTGAGAAACCGGCGCGTTGCCTCCAATCTTCGTTGCATTTGCTTAAGCTCCTGAATTCCTATGGTTGTACGCAATACGTGAGAGGTATCCTGCGCCATTTAGGGTTTATCAAGTCATGGGCCTTAAAAATAGAGGCGGTGACACACCCTGAGTCGTTGGCAGAGAGCCTGAAATGTTTGGAAAACGAGAGACCGAAAAGTTCGATCCGAGCGACTTCCGCGTACATGACCGCCGCGAGGTGCGCGGGCTGAAAGTATACGTCGAGGGGCAACAGGTTGAAGTCCTTGACTATTCCGAGGGCGGCGTTCGCGTGGCGTCTCCTGCATCATTGCCGCGTGTTGCGGTCATCGAGGTGTATCGCGGCGCCGATATCATTCAGAACACGGCGGCTGTTACGGCTTGGTCGCGTGGCAAGCAAACGGGTTACGCTTTTAGACCTAAGCTCAAGCTGACCAACATCAATCCGGTATCGAAGAAAGAGCTTGATTCCGACGAGGTCAAGAAGAACTCAACGGGCGGTGTGTCCGGTAGTGCCTTGAGAAATAGACTTAAACTCTGATTGGTAGACGGTTGCCCGTTGCCGGAATATACCCGCAGAATGTCAGTACCCCTCCATATTTCACGCGTCGAGGCGATGACCGAATCGTCCGGCGCGCCTCTGGTGATTGCGCATGGCCTGTTGGGTCAGGGGCGTAATTTCGGCACGCTTGCGCGCGGTTTTGCCGAAAAGCGTAATGTTATCAGTGTAGATATGCGCAATCACGGAGACAGTCCGTGGCACGAGCTGATGGATTATCACGCGATGGCGGATGATTTGGCGGCGGTGATTGCACTGCATGGCGGTGGACGGGCGCACTTGCTCGGGCACTCGATGGGCGGCAAGGCTGCGATGATGCTGGCGCTTAAACGCCCGGAATTGCTGGAGTCTCTGGCTGTTGCTGACATATCACCGGTTGCGTATCAGCACGAATACCATCGCGAGATCGATGCCATGCAGCGGGTGGGGCTCGAGGGGATTTCCCGGCGGGGGCAGGCCGATCAAATTCTGAAGACCACGATACCCCAGTCGGCGATGCGGGCATTTTTGTTGCAAAATCTGAATGTTAGAGAGGGTGTCGCGCGCTGGAAGCCGAACCTGAAAGTGCTTGACGCAAGCATGGACGACATCACGGGCTGGCCTGCCACGCCTGAGGGCGCTGTTTTCACCGGTCCGACGCTGTTTGTCAGGGGAGGGGACAGTGCTTATGTCGGGCCTTCTCACGAACCGGCGATCAAGGCATTGTTTCCAAAGACAGAATTTCAGACGATGGCCCGGTGCGGTCATTGGCTGCACGCCGAGGACCCGAAACAGTTTCTCGAAATCGTCGATCAGTTCCTCGATTTCACCTTCCGTTGAGGGACGCGATTTCCCACGCAAAACAGACGCAAAACCCGCGCAAAACTCTGAAATCGGCTTGCGCGTGTCTCCGGTTGGCGGAGTGTGTTAAAAACAGGCCCGGCAAGTGCGTTCCGCCTCTTGACGCGCTGCAACCGCGCGGGTAAACACCGCCCTCCAAAGCGGCGTGCCATCGGGCGCGGCGACTCACATGTTTTGAGGATTTTCGATATGGCCCGTCGTTGTGAACTCTCCGGCAAAGGTGTTCTGACCGGAAACAATGTCAGCCACGCGAAAAACCGTTCGCGTCGCCGGTTTCTGCCGAACCTGAACAATGTCACGCTTGCCAGCGAAAGCCTGGGACGCAGCTTTAGTTTCAAGATTGCCGCCAGCACGCTGCGCACGGTCGATCACCGTGGCGGTCTAGACGCGTATCTGCTTAAGGCGCGCGACACCGAATTGTCGCCATCGGCGCTTAAGGTGAAAAAAGAAGTGGTCAAGCTGGCTGCCGACGCCACCGCTGCTGCCTGATCCACGGCACTAAAACGACATTCCAAGACCCCGCCGAGGTTTCCCGGCGGGGTCTTTTTGTATCCGCCGTCCGCGCGTTACCGTGACGGGAACGGCTGTCCCAGGACACGTTCATAGACGTCCAGCGTCGCCGCCTGCATCCGCGCAATCGAAAAATTGTCCCGTACCCGTGCCGTTGCCGCGTCGTTGACCCATCCGCGCTCCTCGTCGCTCAGGTCGAGGATTTCTTCCATTGCCGAGGCCATCGCCTGCGCGTCGCCCGGTTCGACCAACAGGCCGGTGGTGTCGTGATCGACGGTCTCGCATCCGCCGCCGTGGTTGGTGGCGATCACCGGGCAACCCATCGCCTGCGCTTCGACGGCGACCCGTCCGAACGCCTCTGGGTCTGTCGAGGCCGATAGAACGCAGTGCGCCAGCATATAGGCGGCGGGCATATCGGTGCAGGCCCCGACGATGCGCACGCAATCCGCCGTGCCCGTATCGGCGATGCGCCGGTCCAGCCCCTTCAGATAGTCCGATCCCTCTTTGGCGCTTCCGACGATCAGCGCCAGAAAGCTGTCGCCGCCGCGCTTTTCGCGCAGGATTTTGCAGGCATCGACGAACACCTCCTGCCCCTTCCAGCGGGTCAGGCGTCCGGGCAGCATAAAGATTGGGCGGACCTCGTCCTCTAGATGCCATGCGCCGACCAGCGCGGCGATGCGCTCAGGTGCGACCAGCGCGCGGCCAAAAATCGACAGATCCGCACCGCGCGGGATGGTCACGATGTCCTCGGGCGGTGTGCCGTGCCGTGCGGTGATCATCTGGGCAATAAAGTCTGAGACGGCGATGACCGGCCTGCCGCGCGCCATCACGCTGTTATACAGGCGTTTTCCCGGCGGGCCTTCGTTATAGGCGCCATGATACGTCGTGACGAACGGCGTGCGGGTTTTGCGGGCGGCGCGCCATCCGCTCCACGCGGGGCCGCGGCTGCGCGCATGTACCAGATCAACGCCCTCTTGCGCGATCAGGGTTCTCAGCGCCCGCGCATTGCGCCACATATTTAACGGCCCCTTGCGGTGCAGCGGGACTCTGAAAATCTCGCCCCCGATCCGTTTCAGGCTTGGTTCCATCTTTCCGCCTGCGGTCGCGACCAGCGCCCGTCCGCCTGCGGCGACGATTGCTTCGGCAATCTCCAGCGCGCCGCGCTCGACTCCGCCTTCATTCAGGGCGGGAACCAGTTGCAGGATTGTCGGGCCTTGCTTGCCGCCCGCACCCGAACGCGATAGCCCGTCCCGATCAGTGTTAGAGGAGGTACGCGCCATGGAAGGCCCCGACTTTCTAAAAACGAGTGATGGCCGACGTATCGCCTATCATCAGGTTAATGTGCAAGAACCCGATGCTCGACCCGGCGTGGTGTTCTTCGGCGGGTTCAAATCCGATATGACGGGAACCAAGGCGGTTTTCCTTGAACGGACTTGCGCTGCGATGGGTCTTGCCTATCTGCGTTTTGACTATACCGGACACGGCGCGTCATCGGGGGTGTTCGAGGACGGGTGCATCGGCGATTGGCTCCGCGATGCGGGTGATGCGGTGTCGGCGCTGACCACGGGTCCGCAAATTTATATCGGCTCGTCTATGGGCGGATGGATTGCGCTGTTGCTGGCGCGGGATCAGCCGGAAAGGGTTGCCGCGATGATCGGGATTGCCGCTGCGCCGGATTTTACCGAGGACTCGATGTGGGCGGCGGCCTCTCATGCCCAGCGACGTGCCATATCGGAACAAGGTTTCGTTACGCTACCCAGCGAATACGACGCCCCCTACGTCATAACGAAACGCCTCATCGCTAACGGGCGCGAACATTTGCTGTTGCGCTCGCCGCTGCCCGCGCCGTTCCCTGTGCGCCTGCTGCACGGCACGGCGGATGCCGATGTGCCGCTCGAACACGCGCTGCGTCTGCATTCTCATCTGGACGGGCCTGATATTCGCCTGACTCTGGTGCAGGGTAGTGACCATAGAATGAGCGGAGAACGCGAGCTTTTGCTGCTGAAAGATACACTTGCCGGACTTGTCTGATCCAATGCCTCCGCGTCTGTTCCGTAAGGGAACAGATTAATATTAATTAAGAGTCAGTCACTTATGGGCTTTTCTTTGCACGTAAAATGAGTATAGATTCTTAGAAGGACCGGAAACGAGAACCATGTTGCAATATCTCGACTTTGAAAAAAGCGTTGCGGAACTGGAAGGTAAGGCTGAAGAGCTGCGCGTTCTGGCTAAGGACGACCCTGATATGGATATCGGGGCCGAGGTCTCGCAGCTTGAGGAAAAGGCGCAAAAACAGCTCAGCGATCTCTACGGAAAGCTGACGCCTTGGCGCCGGTGTCAGGTTGCACGCCATCCGAACCGCCCTCACGCGCTCGAGATTATCGAGGCGCTGATTGACGACTTTACCCCCTTGGCGGGGGATCGCGGATTTGCCGAGGACGAGGCCGTTATCGGCGGTCTGGGCCGGTTTCGCGAACGTCCCGTCGTTGTGCTGGGACAGGAAAAGGGCGCGGATACCCATGAACGCCTGCGCCGGAATTTCGGCATGGCGCGGCCCGAAGGGTATCGCAAGGCGATCCGTCTGATGGATCTGGCCGACCGTTTCAATCTGCCGGTGCTCAGTTTTGTTGATACGCCGGGGGCTTATCCGGGCAAGGGCGCGGAAGAACGGGGTCAGGCCGAGGCGATTGCGCGCTCGACCGAAAAATGCCTCGAGTTGAAAGTACCTGTAATCGCCACCGTCATCGGCGAGGGCGGGTCCGGCGGTGCGATTGCACTGGCAACGGCGAACCAGGTGCTGATGCTCGAAAACTCAATTTATTCAGTGATTTCGCCGGAGGGGTGCGCATCCATTCTCTGGAAGGATGCAGATAAAGCGCGTGATGCGGCGGCGGCATTGCGGCTTACGGCGCAAGACTTGCTCTCCCTCAAAGTCGTGGACGCGGTGGTGGCAGAACCTGTCGGCGGCGCACACAGAAACAGAGAGCTAACCGTCCAGTCCCTCGGGGACGCCGTTGAGCAGGCACTTGCGAAATACGACGGCATGGATGCCGAAACAATCCGTCTCGAACGCCGGGAAAAATTTCTCGCGATGGGACAGCAGAAACTCGACTAACCGAACCGGCGGTACAGCCGGACGGCAATACATAAGGAGACGGCTGATGGCGAAGATCGACAGAAGCATGAGCATGGCGTCGCGTCTGGCTGCGGCGACCGCACTGACAGGAACTCTGGCTGCCTGTGACGGGCGACTTGGTGCTGCGACCGATGGGCTGTTCACGCCCTTGCCATCCGGTTCGGCAACCGAGGCGGTTCTGAATTCCGCGCCCCCCGCTGAACCGGGTAACCCGATTTATATCGACGGTTCCCGCGCGGTAAATGACGCTTTGTATCAGCAGGCATACGGCGCGCCGCTTCAGGGCAGCGGCCAGTCCCTGCCTGCTCCGCAGAGTTTTGCGAACTCGGTCTATCAGGACCAGACGATCGCGGCGTCTCCGATCCTCAACATTCCCGGCGGTCCGGTTATCGACGCCGGCGCATTTTCTCCGATGCCGGTCGAAACGGTTGCCTACAGCCAGCCGGTCCTGACCACACCGGCATTCGAAGCGCCCGTGGCACAGTACACCGCGCCGGTCAGCGCCATCCCGTCGCAGACCTTCCCCGCGATCACGGCAGTCCCGGTCGAGACGGTTATGCCTGTCGTGACCGCCGCGCCGGTCATCACGGCGGCTCCGATGATGATCGAGGCCGCTCCGACGCTCGCCCCTGCGCCGGTCTACAATGCGGCCCCGGCCTACACGCCGCAAAGCAATCTGCTGCCGACGCAGGTTTTCACCGATGCGTCCGCAACCGAAGGCCCGCGCGACATCGAGTCCTTGCTTGACGGGATGCCGGGCGACAGCGCGCAATACGGCTCGTCCGCCAGCCACCGTTATTCGGTCGCCGAGGAACCGCTGCCGTCGCTGGCTTCGCTGCCGGAATATACACCGCAGCAATACAGCATCCCCGCGCCGATGATCGAAGCGGACCCGATTGTGCAGTCCTTCGTTCAAACCCAAACGCTGCCGCCGATTGAAACGGAAACGGTCGAGGTTGCCGCGCTGTCGGGAACCTTCGCGCCGATGCCCCGCGCCCGTCCGGCCCGCCTCGGTCCGGTTCTGGAGGTGACAAAAGAGGTCGTCACCGCCCGCGCTCCGCTGCCGACCGCCCGTCCGAAAATGTTGACCACGCCGGTGCCGAAACGTCGTCCGGTCCAGCTGGCTGCTCTGTCGGGGCGCGCAATCACCGACGCGCCCGCCCTGACCGAGCCGCCAATGATGATCGAGGTTGATCCGGTTTTCCTCGATGATCCGACCTACACCAACGCGATTGCGGACACAGCGCCCGCGATCGAAACCGCCGCTCTCGCACCGGTCGATACGCCGGAAGAGCCGGTCAGCGATGCACCGGCGATGGCAGGGTTCAAGCCCGAGGAAGCCGAAACCGAAGTGGCCGCTTTGCCGCCGGTGGAAACCGTTGAAACGATGGCCTCGCCAAACGTCGTCATGGATTCGGATATCGGAGACCTCAAAGAGCTGTCGGGCACGTCATGGCGTCTTTCCTCGCTTGAGGGCACGGCTGTTCCGGCCTCCGCCGAGCTTCACTTTGACGGCGGCAGCGGTTTTGCCGGTGGTCAGGGTATCTGCAACAACTACGGCGGAGAGTTCAGCGAGTCGCTTAAGGGCGAGTTCGAAATGAACAACATCTTCAGCACCGAAACCCAATGCGAGCACTTCGCGCTGGAGAAAAAGTACATCGCCACACTCGAAACGGCGTCAAGCTACCGTATGGCTCCCGGCCTGCGCGAGCTGATGCTGGTCGGACCCGGCGGTAAAATCATCGCAACCTTCGTGGCCTTCTAAGTAAAGGCTGCCGACCGCGTAGACTGTTGTAAGTATTGCGCCGCGCCTCTTCACGGGGGTGCGGCGTCAGCTTTTTCGTATTCGCGTATTCAAATGCGAAAGCCGTTCACCGTATATTAGAAAGAATTCGCTACAAATCTGTCCGAATTTAGAGGGCAGTGGCGACATGGATATTCTTAACGGCCGGGACTTTCGTTCCCCGCAATCTGAACCCGCATCCGGGTCAGATGCCAGCTATTCGATCCGTCAGCTCGAAGACCTGCTTTCAGGAACCGAAGCCGGGCTGGCCCTGTTCGACGAGGCCCGCCGCCTTGTTTATGCCAATCCCAGCTATCTGAAATTCTGCGGATACAGCACCGAAGAAACCCGTCCCGGCACACGCCTCGAAGACCTCGCACGTCTCAGTCTCGAGCGCAGCCTCGACGTTCCCGATAACATTGACGAAACCATCCGCCGTGGCATGCAGAGGCTTAATTCGGCGGGCGGTTACTCGTTCCGGTTCAACGCGCCCTCTGGCATGGCCATTTTCGTTCACCGCCGCGTCACCGACGATAATCAGGTAATCGAGACCGTCCGCAAGGTCGCTGACGACACGGCGGACAGCGGAATTACCGACCGTCTCGAAATGATGGCCGCCGAGGCTCGCACGCGGATGAGCCACGCGCTTGAGGCGATGGCAGACGGTTTTGCACTGTTCGACGCCGATGACCGTATTCAGATTTATAACCAGCAGTATCTGGACCTGAATCCGCATATTGCCGATATCATCGCACCGGGGAAAAAGTTCGAGGACATGCTGCGCATCGGCATGGAGCGGGCCGGTTACGAAATCGGCAGTGCCGAGCTTGAACACTATATAAAATGGCGGGTCGAACAGCATCAGAACCCCCGTGAGGCCCATGATCTGCTGATGAACGACGGGCGCTGGGTCCGCGTACAGGAACGGCGATTGGCCGACGGATCGACCGTCGGTATCCGCTCCGACATCACTGAGTTAAAGCGCCGCGAAACCGACCTTCTTGAGATCACGAACGAACTGCGCCTTTCGAACATGCATTTTGATGCGACGCTGAGTAACATGGCACAGGGTTTGTGCATGTTCGACGCCACGCAAACGCTGATCCTTGCCAACCAGCGTTATCTCGAGATCTACGGATTTTCCGGCGATGTCGTAAAGCCGGGCATCACTTTGCCGGAAATAATGGAATACTCGATCCGCATCGGCAACTACACGCGCGAGGATGCCGAACGCGCCAAGGCCGAGCGCCCGGAGGCCGCGCGCAACCGGTCCCAAAGCATCCTCAAACAATACCTGCGCGACGGTCGCGTGATCTCGGTTCAGCTCCAGCCGATGTCGGATGGCGGGTCTGTCGCTGTTTACGAAGACATCACCGAACTTGAGCGCAGCGCGGACAACGTCCGGCAATATACGAAAAAACTGGAGGCGAGTAACCGCGAGCTTCAGGATTTCGCTTACGTCGCCTCGCATGATTTGCAGGAACCGCTGCGCAAAATCGAAACCTTCGGTGATCGGCTGAAGAAGAAATACTCAGACGATCTACCCGAAAATGCGGTGGTCTATATCGAGCGCATGCAGAACGCGACGGGCCGTATGCGCCTGTTGATCAGCGATCTGCTGAATTATTCGCGCGTGACAACCAACGCGAAACCCTTCGTAGAGATTGATCTGAATGATGTGACCGCTGACGTCCTTTCGGATCTTCAGATACGGATCGAAGAAGTCGGAGGGCAGGTCGTTTGCAAGGATCTGCCGACGATAGAAGCAGATGCAACGCAGATGCGACAGCTTTTGCAAAATCTGATCTGCAACGCCCTGAAGTTCAAACGCCCCGGCGTTACGCCGCTTGTCACCGTTTCCGGTCGCGAGATCGAAGGCGATTACATCGCCGGTACGCCCGCCATGATCGAGTTGTCGATTGCCGATAACGGAATCGGTTTCGATAATAAATACAAAGAACAAATATTCACGATATTCCAGCGGCTCCACGGTAGGAACGAGTACGAGGGAACAGGTATCGGTCTGGCGACTTGCCGGAAAATCGCTGAACGCCACGGCGGAGACATCGACGCGACAGGCGTGGAGAATGAGGGAGCAACCTTCATTGTCACGCTGCAAGCCAATCAAAATAAAAATGAAAAACACTCTGAGGAGGAGTCGGTTCATGCAACGTGAAGGCAGACCAATCACAATTCTTGTCGCGGACGATGACGCAGACGATCGCATGCTGATCGGGGATGCGTTTGATGAAAGCTGTCTCAAAAATCCGCTGGATTTTGTCGAGGACGGCGAACAGCTTTTGCAATACCTGCGTCGCGAAGGTCCGTATGAAAAACTGCGCGGCGAACCGTTTCCGGGTGTCATCCTTCTCGATCTGAACATGCCCAAAATGTGCGGGCGCACCGCATTGGGTGTGATCAAGCAGGATCCTGTATTGCAGCGTATCCCGGTGATTATCCTGACAACATCGCAGGCCGAAGAAGACATTCTTCGCACCTACGGTCTGGGCGTCAGTTCGTTCATCACCAAACCGGTGACGTTTGATCGCCTTGTCGAGGTTGTCAAAACCATCGGCGCGTACTGGATTGAAATTGTCGCGCTCCCGCCCGAGTGCACCACCGTTGCTGCATAAGGCCGGTATTTATGGCAGATCTTTGGAACGTGCTTCTTGTCGAAGATGATGAGGATGATTATCTCATCACGCGCGAGTTTCTGGAGGAAATTCCGGGACGGCGCGTCGAACTGAAGTGGGTCGATTGCTACGATGATGCCATGGCGCTGGTGCGTGAGGGCGGACTCGACATATGTCTGGTCGATTATCGCATCGGCGGGCATACGGGGTTGGAATTTCTTGCCAACGCCAAATCCGAGGGTGCGGGCGTCCCGATGGTGTTGCTGACCGGTGTTGGTCATCGCGATATTGATGTTGCGGCGGCAAATGCCGGTGCGGCGGATTTTCTCGACAAGTCCGAGTTAAGCGCAACGATGCTGGACCGGACGATCCGCTATGCGATTGCGAACGCAAAATCCATGCGTGCGCTGGCCGAAAAAACCGGTTTTCTAGAAACCACGCTGGAGAACACGGGGGCTGGCATCGCGGCTTTCGATGCCAACGGCGACCTGACCATGTCGAACCAGTTGTTCGGCACGTTCTTTGACCGTCTTGGTATCGACGGTTTGAGCGTAGGCGGGGGAATCTCCCTCGATAAAATCACCTCGGTTCTTGATGTTGATATCGACGATCCGGCTTCGGTTATTCTGCCCGATGGCGGCGCCTTTGAACTGCGGGTAAACTTCGTGCCGTCGGGCGGGGCTGTTGTTTTTGTCATCGACATTACCGAGCAGAAAAATCTTGAAACCGCCATGCTACAGGCGCGAAACGAGGCAGAAGCCGCCAGCCGCGCCAAGTCGGCTTTTCTGTCGAACATCAGTCACGAATTGCGCACGCCGCTGCACAGCATAATCGGATATTCCGATCTGATTCTTTCAGGAACCTGCGCACTTGATCCGAAAGACTGCGCCGATCAAATCCACGAAAGCGGCACGCATTTGCTGGGCGTGATCGAGTCGATGCTGTCCTTTTCCAAGCTCGAATCCGGCGAGTATTCCTGCAAGGCAGAGCACATCTTTGAAATTCGCGAGTTGTTTGAAACAGCTGCGGCACCTGTTCGTGAGCCGGCCTTCCGGCGCGGGATTGACATTGATATCTGGGTCGAACCCTCAATCGTCAGCATCGTGGGCGATCAGCGCGCACTCTGTCAGATGCTCGGCAATCTCCTCAGCAACGCGGTGGAGTTTTCTGCGGACGGCTCGCAAGTCGATGTGTCGCTGAAACTGCTGGAAGACGGCAGAGCGACGCTCTCGGTGCGTGACTACGGTATCGGCATGGACCCGGATAAAGTTGAAAGGGTGTTCGTTCCTTTCGTACAGCTCGATGACGCCCTTGACCGCAGCCACGAGGGGACCGGCCTCGGACTGCCTATCGTCAAGGCGCTCGTGGCGCATCACAAGGCCGATTTGACGGTCGAAACCGTGCCGGGTGAGGGCACATCTGTCATCATTACCTTGCCCGCATCCAGCGTCGAGACCTGCCCCGCCAGCGAAGCGCAGGTCGCGTAATGACCGGTTTGTCGGTCCTTCAGCGCCGACGCCTTCCGGAATTTGACCCGACTTTACGCAATTTCAACGCCGAAGAGATAGCGTCCCGCTCGCGCTGCCGTAATTTTTACAACGGACATTTTTTATGACCCTGATCGCCACCGCCGAGCAAAAGCGCGCCAACAGCGACCGCAGGTATCTGCCTCGCGCCGATGCCGGCCAGCGCGAAACCGACCGTGCCGAGCTGGAGCTGATTACCGAAGCTGACAGCACAAACCTCGGTTCGGGCGAATCCGGTGTGAAATATGTTTTGCTGATGGCGATGCTGTTTCTGATTGGCCTGACGGGAATATACAGCGCGAACACCCAACTCGCGCCGGTCCTCAACGACAGCGGAAAGGTCGCAGAAGTCGGGCGTGTTCTCGCCTCGGGCAAGAACTATCTCACCTATGATCTCAACATCGAAACCCGCGGCCTGAAGCATTCTCTGATTGATGGTCTGACCGAAACGCCCGAGCTGGCGATCCTCGGCGCAAGTCACTGGCAAGAGGCGCCCGCGATGCTGGCCGGTGACGTCAAGATGTTTAACGCCCACGTCCACCGCGATTATTTCGAAGACATCCTCGGCGTCACAAACATGTTTGTCCGCGTCGGGAAACTGCCCAAGAAAATGATCATCACGATCCGCGACAACCAGTTCAAACCCTTTCACCGGCGCACGGACTGGCTTTGGGTTCCGATTATGAAAGACTATCAGGAAATGGCCGTCCGCCTGAACCTGCCGGTCATGGACTATTATCCCAACGGGATCACGCCGCAGCTTCGCCAGAAAATCTCGTTGCCGCTGCTCAAGGCGAATATCGCGCGGTACATGGCTGCCCCTGTCAAACCGCAGCCGTCTGATCTAACCACACACCCGACGCTGGATGTGTTGCATCCTGACGGCTCGATCACGTGGTCCACGCTGCACCGGAACGCCTTCACGCCGGAGCGTGCCCGCGCCGAGGCGCTGTCGCATGCCTCCGCACAGCGCCCGAACGCGCCGGGCATTGATCCGGTCGGGCGGCAGTCCGTCGACAGGTTGCTGGCGTTCCTGAAAGAGCAGGGCGTCAAAGTTTACCTCGCTCATCCGCCGTTCAGCCCGATTTACTGGCAGGCGGTTCAGGGCTCGCCCTACATGGACGGGATCGAGGACATCCGCAACATGACCCGCGAATGGAGCGCCAAGTACGACATGCCGATCATCGGCGGGTTTGATCCGGCGCGCACGGGCTGCACCGCCGACATGTACATCGACGGCGAACATTCCAACGCCACCTGCCTCGGCAAAATAATCAAACAGTTTCTCGTGCTGGACAAGGTCGAGCAGTTGACCGCGCTGAGGAGAAAGTAAGACGATGGCTTTCAATACATTTCAGTTCATTCTCGTCTTTCTGCCGCTGGTCTACATTGGCTTTCTGCTGGTGCATCGGGTGTTCGGCTGGGCCGGTGTCTATCCGTATCTGGCGCTTGCCTCGCTGGCGTTTTATGCTCAGTTCAGCCCGGTTCTGGCGGCCATTCTCGTCGGTTCGGTCGTCCTGAACTTCGGCGCCGCATCCGCAATTCGCGGTCTGCGTGAGGGCGGGCGGCCCGCCGGTTGGCCGACGGCCCTTGCCGTTGCCGCAAACATCTTCGCGCTCGGGTATTTCAAGTACACCAACTTCTTCATCGACATCACGAACTCGGTCGGCGGGACGGATTTTTCGCATCTCAACATTATCGTTCCCGTAGGCGTATCGTTCTTCACCTTCACCCAGATCGGCTTTCTGCTCGAGAGTTATTCCGGTCAGGCCGGTAAAGTCGGGTTCTCGAAATACGCGCTGTTCGCAACATTCTTTCCTGTGGTGACCGCTGGACCGCTGCTGCTGCAGCGTGAGATATTTCCGCAGATGGAAGACAGACAGGGACCGGCGTTTTCGTCGGTTGCACTGTCCGTGGGCCTGACGATGTTCGGTATCGGCCTGTTCAAAAAAGTCATCCTTGCGGATTCAATCGCGCCCTATGCCGATGTTGCGTTTGACGGCGTGGCGCTGGGTGCGGGCATTGATATGCTGACGGCATGGGTCGGATCGCTCGCATATACGCTGCAACTGTATTTTGATTTTTCAGGATACTCAGACATGGCCGTCGGGCTTGGCTTTGTGTTTGGTCTAAAGCTGCCGCTGAACTTCAACTCGCCGTTCAAGGCGACCAGCATCTCTGATTTCTGGCGGCGCTGGCACATGACGATGACGCGGTTTTTCACCACGTATCTTTATACGCCCATGGCCATGACCAACACCCGCAAGGCGATGAAGGGCGGCTATGGCCCGGTGCATCGCTGGCTTGTCGCCTCGGCTGTTCCCGTCACCTACACGTTTTTGCTGGCGGGTATCTGGCATGGCGCGGGGTGGAGCTTTGTGGTCTACGGCCTCGTGCATGGCCTTGCACTGGCGGTCAATCACGGCTGGCGGCATTTTAAAATGACCGAGATTGGTCGTCCTGCCGGTTGGACGCTGACGATGCTGGTCGTCGTTGTCGGCCTCGTCATTTTCCGCGCGCCCGACCTGTCGGTGGCCGGGACGATGCTGTCGGGCATGTTCGGTCTGTCGGCACTGACGGGCGGTGCGGATGCATTCGATATGGTGAAGGTGGATCTGTTCCCCGCGCTTTCGATGATCGCGATACTGGGCGGCATCGTCATGCTGTCACCGAACAGTCAGCAAATTCTGCGGACGCACTGGATCAGTTGCGACGAGGAGGACAAATCCGCACCGGTGCACAGCTCAATCCGCTGGCAGCCAACGGCGGTTTGGGCGCTGGTGGCGGCGGTGATGATGGTGCTGGCCTTCACCTCGCTCGGCGATAACGGCAACTTCCTCTATTACCAGTTTTAAGGCCGAAGACGACGAAAAGAATGGTCCGCGGCAACATACGCGGGCCGATAGCAAGCGCCGGGCATCGATCTGCTGACGGCCAGAAAAAAACGGGCAAACGCATATGAATAAAATGATGACCGGCACGGTCGATGTGACCGTCGACATGCCGAAAAAAGTGGCCCCAGAAGTTGCCGCCGATATCGTCAAGGA
>CALGNW010000054.1 GCA_937958345.1 uncultured Neomegalonema sp.
CTGGAAGCTGGATGACGGAACGGCTCATTTCGATCCGTCGACACTGGCTGTAACAACCGTAGACGTCGGAAATAACGCAACAAATGTGATCCCGGAGCGCGCTCAGGCTACCGTCAACATCCGCTTCAACGACACGCATTCAGGAGCGTCGATTGTTGAAACCATACGCACATGGATGGCCGAAACTGCGGAGGGAACCGGTGTGAAACTGTCGATGCGGTCCAAGATCAGCGGCGAGAGCTTTATAACCGAACCGGGTCCGCTCAGTGATACGGTCTCAGCCGCGGTAGAGGCAGAAACCGGCATAAAACCTGAGCTTTCGACCACCGGTGGCACGTCTGATGCGCGTTTCATGTGCAAGATTTGCCCGGTGGTAGAGTTCGGGCTTGTCGGAAAAACCCTGCACAAAGTCGATGAGCATGTCGCAATCGAAGACATCACCACGTTAACGCGGATATATCGCCGGATCCTGCAAGACTGGTTCGCAGCCCAAGCCTGACAAAGCGTGGACGCCAATCAGGCCATTCCGCGCTTGCCGAAACCCTTGCGACCGCCGCCTCCGGCCTGCGTCCGTGAGGCAGGCCGACGCTTGGCTTTACCGGCAGGCTCGTCATTTCCTGCCCCTACCCTGCTGGACTGCCTCACCTCTTGCTGGTCGCGCAATTCCGCGCGGTGCGCCTGCGCTCTGTCGGCCCAGTTCTCGTCCGTTCGGGCGGCACCGTCGAAAATGCTAATGCGATCAGCGCCGTATTCGTTTGCGCCAACTGTTCCGGGAAAAAAGCCGCAGGCTAACCCCATACCGAATGGTATCAACATCACGAATAATGCAATTGGCGTATTTGCCGGATCGGACGCCACTAACGTCATAGCAATCGGCAATGCGGCAAAGTTGATCGTGGTCAACCATCCAGTCATGTTCATGTCGTGAAGCCGCTTAACCTGCGCTGCGACCGCCATATAGATCGACATTCCGATGACAATGACGAGGAATACTATTGATGCGATTCCGATTCCGCTGGCGAAGAGCATTTCTGAAGGCGCGAGTTCTTCGATGTCAGAGGCATTACCCGCCGCGCTGACGTCGATGCCGATCATGGTCATAAGGCCGATAAGCGCGCTTGAGAATGCGAAAGAAAGCCCCCCCAAAATTGCCCACTGGCTAACGATTGCGAGCCAGTAATTGCGTCGCCCGATGCGGCCCTCGAACCCGAATAGAATCCTGAACATCAACCTGCCCCCCCTTTTTTACACGGGGCACAGGCTACTCAAATGACGTAACGGTTGATTTAACGTCTAAATTTTTAACGAAAATCAGTGGTACTTCAGTCCTGCCACCAATTTACGAGCGCAAAAGCTCGTTTATTGAGGTTTTCGAACGGGTGCGTTCATCAACCCGCTTTACGATTACTGCACAATACAGGCTTGGCCCGTAGTTTTTCCCCGGTAAGTTTGCACCGGGCATCGATCCCGAGACGACAACGGAATAGGGCGGAACTTCGCCCATGAACACTTCGCCGGTCGCCCGATCAACGATCTTGGTGGATTGTCCGATAAATACGCCCATCCCGATGACCGCACCCTCACGCACAATACAGCCCTCGACGACCTCGGAACGTGCTCCGATAAAGCAGTTGTCCTCAATAATCACCGGACCCGCCTGCAGCGGCTCAAGAACGCCGCCAATCCCCGCTCCGCCCGACAAATGCACGTTCTTTCCGATCTGCGCGCATGATCCCACAGTCGCCCAGGTATCAACCATCGTACCACTGTCAACGAAGGCTCCGAGATTTACGAAACTCGGCATCAGAACAACATTCGGGGCAATGTGCGCGCTGCGTCGCACGATGCAGTTAGGAACAGCGCGGAAACCCGCCTTGCTGAACTCGGCATCGCCCCAACCCTCAAACTTTGACGGGACCTTATCCCACCACTTCGAACCGCCCGGCCCGCCGTCAATCGTCGTCATATCGTTCAGACGGAAAGAGAGAAGAACCGCCATCTTCGCCCATTGATTGACGGACCAATCACCATCAGCGCCCTTTTCAGCAACTCGTAAGGCGCCGGAATCTAATAAGTTTAGCGCTTCTTCAACGGCGTCGCGCACTTCGCCCTTTGTATCTGCGTTGACGCCCTCGCGGGCCTCAAAGGCGGCTTCGATAACGGATTTCAGCTGTGCGCGGTCCATTGGTATCTCCCGGATAGTGTCCCTGTTTCCGCAGACCTATCGGAGTCGCTCCGAAAAGAAAATCTTTCGATTCACCGCTCATCATGCGAAGGCCGAGGACCAACGCGAGAAGGCTATTAAATGAAGAAGAAACAATCGCCGCTGAAACACGTCGAAGTGGACCTCGAGAAGTTCGAGGAAATTCCGCAGACGCCGCAATCCGAGTCGCCGACATATCGTCTGGCAGTAGCGGATCAGGACTTTTTGTTGCGCGAGGAACTCCGGCCTGTGCGGCTTCAGCTAGAGCTGCTGAAACCCGAGATGATCCTGACTGAGCACGGTATCGAGTCGACAGTTGTTCTGTTCGGAGGCGCGCGCTTGCCTGAGCCAGGTGTCGAACCCTGGGCTGCGAAGAACGAAACACAACGTAAGAATCTGAAAGAAAACTCAAAGTACTACGAGCAAGCACGCCTGTTCGCCCGGCGCGTGAGCGAAGAATCTCTCAAGCTCGGCAATAAGGAATTCGTCGTTGTGACGGGCGGCGGTCCTGGTGTTATGGAGGCGGGCAATCGGGGCGCGACTGATGTCGGCGCTAAGTCAATCGGCCTGAATATCGTCCTGCGGCAGGAACCCTTGCCAAACGCCTACACGACGCCGGAACTTTGCTTCAACTTCCACTACTTCGCCATCCGCAAGATGCATTTTCTGATGCGCGCAAAAGCCATCGCCGTATTTCCGGGCGGCTTCGGAACGATGGACGAGCTTTTCGAAACGCTGACATTGATTCAGACGGAACGGATGGATCCGGTTCCGGTCATTTTGTTCGGTGAATCGTTCTGGAGGCGCGTGATCAACTTTGAGGCGCTGGCCGAAGAGGGAACGATTGGACCAAACGATACCGACCTATTCTCTTTCGTCGATACCGCGGAAGAGGGCTGGGATGCCATTGCCAAATATTACAATCTGAACGCATGAGCTTTCAGGGTCGTCTCCAGCAGACAAGGATTCGATTCAGCCCGGCACGATCCCCGTTGCCGGGCCGTATAGCCTGTGATCAAAGGGCCGTGTCGGTTCTGCCAATCGACACGAACTTTTTCACTTCGGGCAGAAGCCTTTTGGAACACGATACGCAAAGAGCCCCCTGAGGCGTTGCCGCATCCTCAAGCGCGTATGAAACCGAACGTCAGTCACCCGGTTCTCTCGGGCCTTGAGGCCGGATTGGCAGCCAGGACAGACCTTACTCTCTGCCAAACTGATAATCAGTGCTGCAACCTGCGGCGCAGCATCTCGACGTCCTCGCGGATGCTCGGATCTTCTTTACACAGCTGCAGCACGCGCTTAACGCCGTGCATGATCGTTGTGTGATCGCGATTGCCAAACTTCCGGCCAATCTCGGGCAAGGACTTATCCGTCAGATCTTTGGACAGATACATCGCAATCTGCCGGGGCCGTGCGACCGAGCGCGCACGCCGCGGTGAAAGCAGGTCGGAAAGCTTGATATCAAACTGATCGGCCACCGCGCGCTGAATCTCATCAATAGTAATCCGGCGGTCATACGCACGCAGCAAATCCTGCAGCAACTGTTCGGCGACCTCGCAATCCACGCGACGTCCGAACAAACTTGCATGGGCCACCAGTCGATTCAGCGCACCCTCGATTACCCGCATGTTCGAGGAGACGCGCTTCGCAACAAAGCCCAAGACATCGGGATCAATGTCCAGATCGGGGGTTTCCGCCATAGCGGCATCGAATTTTGACTGCAAAACGCCCAACCGCAACTCGTAATCGGGCGCGCCGATATCTGCGACCAACCCCCAGTTCAAACGCGATTTGATACGGTCTTCGACACCATCCAAATCACTCGGCGAACGGTCGGCGCTAATGACAATCTGCCGGTTCTGGTCGATCAGAGCGTTGAACGTATGAAAAAATTCTTCCTGCGTTGATTCCTTGCCGGCAATGAACTGGAAATCATCAATCAGCAGCAAATCAACCGAACGGAATTCTTCTTTGAAAGAATGGGAGTCTTTATAGCGAAGGGCACTGACAAAACGGTGCATAAACTTTTCGGCGGAAACATAGAGCAGCTTTTTATGGGGATAGAGCTCTTGTGTCTCCCAAGCGATGCTCTGCATCAGATGGGTCTTACCGATGCCGACGTCACCGAAAAGGAACAGCGGATTATATGCCGCTCCCGGTCCATCCGACTCGGAAACACGGCGCGCGGCAGCATGGGCCAATTCATTGGACTTTCCGACGACAAACGAATCAAATTTCAGTCGCTCGTCCAACGTCACATAAGTAGAGCCATACCCGCTGTCGGTTTCCGGCGACGATGACAGATTTAAGCGCGCCGCTCCGCCAGCCTGCTTTACCTTCGGTACAACCGCAGTCTGCGTTAATTCGTTTGCTACCATTAGCTGCACGTTATCGACGCCAATGTCGGTCATCCGCCAATGGTCGCGGAGGACGGCCCCGAACCGATCCGCGACTTTGTCCCTAACAAATCGGTTCGGCGCGCAAATGCGGATGGTTCTATCGTCGAGAGACGGCGCGGATAGAACAGCAATCCAACTTTGATAGCTCGCCTCGCCGATCTCTCCGCGAAGCGCATTGCGTATTCCGGTCCAAGCGGCTTCCAGCGTTTGAGGCGGTCTATTGCTCAAGTGATCAACCTCCCCAACCGACCGAGCCATGCAGCCGAAACAAGAAACCCGCACAGTAACTGCGCGACGCTTAAATGCATAATCGAAGTATGCCCGCTTGGACACATCGTTATTCTACTGATGGGAAGAATATAAACGCGCCACAACTTCGAAACCCAGACGCTTTACACGATCTGGCGCGTTACTAACTTGCGACCTCATCCCACCCGTCTAACAAAGTTAACGAATTGAGTCTGAGTCGCGCAAGGTTTAACCCGGCAAATTCACAAATTTTCTTCGCCACCGCCGGCCAAGAAAAAACGGCGCATGCACTATGCGCCGTTTAAAACGATTTCTCGATAGCTGACGAAATTTAGGCGCTTAGCGCCTTCACCCGTGCCGCGAGCCGCGATACTTTGCGGCTGGCTGTATTCTTGTGAACAATGCCTTTGTTGGCGCTGCGCATAATCTCGGGTTGCGCCGCCTTCAACGCGTCCTTCGCTGCATCGCTGTCGCCGGAAGCGATTGCTTCCTCGACCTTACGGATAAACGTCCGCATGCGGCTGCGGCGTGCAGTGTTGACTTCGGTACGGCGGGCTGCCTGGCGGATGCGCTTGCGGGCTTGGGGCGAGTTGGCCATCTACTTCTACACGGTCCTGTTTGATCTGAGAGAGCGGCTATACACTCGGCTGCGGGGTTTCGTCAACGGTCGCGAAACTGCGCTTTTCGTTTTTCTACAAAAGCGGCCATGCCTTCCTTCTGATCTTCGGTCGAAAACAAAGAATAGAAAGCCATCCGTTCGTAGTTCAAACCCTCAGCAAGCGAGGATTCGTCTGCACGTTCAACCGCTTTCTTAGCAACCATCACGGCAACGCCCGACATATCCGCAATTTTCGCGGCGAGCGTCATGGCCTCTTCCATCAGATCATTTTCAGGGACGACACGGCTGACGAGGCTTGCACGCTCGGCCTCTTCTGCCGTCATAAAGCGCCCTGAGAGAATCATTTCCATCGCCTTGGCCTTGCCAACGGCGCGGGTCAGGCGCTGGGTTCCTCCGGCCCCGGGGATCACGCCGAGCGTAATTTCAGGCAATCCGAAGCGGGCATTTTCCGCAGCAATAATAATGTCGCACGCCAGAGCGAGTTCGCAGCCCCCACCAAGAGCATATCCGGCAACGGCGGCGATGACCGGCTTACGGCACTTGGGAATTGCCTCCCAAGGACCACCCATGAAGTCGTCCTGCATCGTGGCCGGATACGTTCGCTCGGCCATTTCCTTGATGTCCGCCCCTGCAGCGAAAGCCTTGTCGCTGCCGGTAACGACAATCGCGCCAATCGAGTCATCGTTCTCGAATTTATCAAGCGCGGTCGCAATTTCGCCGAGCAGCGTGCCGTTTAGCGCGTTGAGCGACTCAGGCCGGTCCAATGTGATTGTTCCCACATGCCCTTGAGTTTCCACGACAATCGTTTCGTAAGCCATCTATACGCTCCGTTGATGTCTCCGCAGGGGAGGGGCGACGGGTAGCCCATCAACCCGCACCGTGCAACGTCCTGTCATCGCTGCTCCACTCTGTCAGACTTGACAGCAGGGGCAGTGATAAGTTGACCTTGCGCTCTGCACAAGGCGCTCGATCACACCCTTACAACCGCGCCTTGGACAGGGCTCGTCCTCGCGGTCATAGACTTTGAAGGCGTGCTGAAAATATCCCAGTTCGCCACTTGCCCCGTGAAAGTCTTTGAGACTGGACCCGCCCGCTTTAATGGCGGTCTCGAGAACTTCGCGGATAACCTTTGTCAGGCGGGTGCATTCTTTTGGTGTCAGGCTGCCGGCCCCGCGCGCGGGCGCAATGCCTGCACCGTGGAGGGCCTCGCAGACGTAAATGTTGCCAAGCCCGGCGACGCGGCGCTGATCCAGCAAGGCGGCCTTTATTGTTGTCTTTCGTCCCGCAAAAGCCTCGGCCAGATGCTCGCTGCTAAAGGCATTCGACAACGGCTCCGGTCCCATCCCCGAAAAAAATCGATGTGTTTCAATACGTTCAGTCGGGTGGAGGTCCATCGCTCCGAACCGCCGGGCATCATTGAAGACAGCCCGCGCACCGCCCTCGATCTCAAGAACCACATGGTCATGTTTGCCCGACGCCTGCCCCACAGCCTGATGGAACTTTGCACCAACACGCTGTTCCCCTGACGCATGAATCAAAAACCGCCCCGACATTCCGAGATGGACGATCAAAGTCTCCGCACTATCCAATTCCAACAGCAGATATTTACCGCGCCGGCCGATCCGCTCGACTCGCGTGCCGGTCAGGCGTTCCGCAAACCGTTCGGGCAGCGGCCAGCGCAGGTCGGGCCGGTTCTGGATCGCTTTGACGATCCGGCGTCCTTCGATTTCCGGGATCAGGCCGCGCCTGACCGTCTCAACCTCTGGCAATTCGGGCATGTTAGTCCTTCACTTTTGCGCGGCTTGTCCTTATAGACCCGCTTTCTGGCGCTCACACCCTTGGAGGGAGCGCACGATCTTAAATCGGAATTTGGAGAAATAGCGATGAGCGACATTGTAAAAATGTCCGTCGAGCCGCGTCCGGGAGTTGGCAAGGGGGCCGCCCGGGCCGCGCGTCGTGCGGGGATGGTTCCCGGCGTGATTTACGGCGATAAGAAAGAGCCTGTGACCATTCAGCTGAAGGGCAACGAGTTGCTTAAGGTTCTGAATAAAGGTGGTTTTTATCAAACGATCTTTGACATGGACGTCGATGGCGGTCAGCACCGGGTGATCCCGAAGGACATCCAGAAGAACAAGCTGAACGGCCTGCCGATCCATGTCGATTTCATGCGCCTGACCAAAGGGGCGAAAATCGTTCTGGAGATTCCGGTCGCGTTCCTGAACGAAGAGACATGCCCCGGCCTTAAAGAAGGCGGGACTCTCAACGTGGTACGCCACGCGATTGAGCTTCAGGTTGATCCGGGCTCGATTCCCGAGACGATCGAGATTGATCTCGCGGCCTTCGAGTTGGGTGCGACAATCAACATCAGTGATGCGGCGCTGCCTGCGGGTGCCGAGCCGACGATCACGGATCGCGACTTTACCATTGCCACCATCATGGAGCCGCGCGGAGCGAGCGAAGAAGATGAGGCAGATGCCGAAGAAGCACCGGAAACCGAAGTAACCGGCCAGAAAGCCGAAGACGCTGAGGGCGGTGACGAAGCCTGACCCGTGACCTGACAGTCAAAACGGTGTAATAATGCGCCCGTTCCTTTACCGGAGCGGGCGTTTTTGTATGGAGAGAACGCATGATTCTTCTGGTCGGCCTCGGCAACCCCGGTGACAAGTATATCCGCACCCGTCACAACATCGGCTTTATGGCCGTTGACGAGATTGCGCAGGCCCACGGCTTCGGGCCGGAAAAGTCCAAACATCAGGGCGTGATCCGCGAAGGCACAATCGGCACCGAAAAGGTGATCGCACTTAAGCCTCAGACTTATATGAACGAATCCGGCAGAGCGGTCGCTGCTGTCGCGCAGTTTTACAAAATCCGGCCTGCCGAAATAATCGTTTTCCATGACGAGCTGGACCTTGCGCCGGGCCGCATGCGGACCAAGTCCGGCGGGGGTCATGCGGGGCATAACGGGTTGCGGTCGATCCACGCGCATATCGGCGAAAGCTATCGCCGGGTGCGTCTCGGCATCGGGCATCCGGGCGATAAATCAAAGGTTTCCGGCTATGTTCTGCATGACTTTGCGAAGGCGGATGCCGATTGGATTGGCCCGCTCCTTGCAGCCATAGGGCGCGAAACCTCATGGTTGGTGAAAGGTGATGATCAGCGATTTCAGACGGCCGTCGCACAGGGATTGAACATCCCGAAAAAGGACGGAAAACTCGGGAAAAACGAGGGAAAACTCCCCAAAGCAGACGCAAAACCCGTGAAAATCGTTGCAAAACCCCCGGATTCGGATGACGGGCCCTTCGCGGCGCTGAAACGCATCATCAAGGGGACCTGACACGACCCAAATTTCGGGACGGGCAGATGAACGAGATTGATCCCGGCGCATACGCATCGCGCCTCGCGTCCGACGCGGCCGGCGGCGCCCGCTTCACGGCGATGGCGGCGCCTGTCGTTACCGCCGCACCCGACGGGAACGAGACGCTGGCATGGCTGGCGGGAAATCGCATGCCGGACCGCCGCAAGGGATTACAGCCCCCGACGGGCACGACCGATCCGCACGCGGATGATGTTCTCAGCCAGCCGCGCCCCGGCGATCCGGTTCAGGCGGCGGCAATGCGTGCCAGCATCCTTGCCGATCTTCACAGTCATGCGCCCCGCGACCCGCGGGTTCAGGCGGTGTTCGAAAGCGATCCGATTCTGGTCGAGGATCCGGCCAACGGCAACCTGATCACGCGTCAGATGCTGGCGGCACGGCTTGATCTGTTCGATGCGGTTCTGACGATGCTGGGCAGGCCCGTTCTGGCACGGGGGGCGCGCACGCGCACGGCACTGACGCTCAAGGCCGCCTTTACTCTGCTGACGGACGAGGCGCAGGTCGAGTGGGCGCTCAGCGAGGTCAGACTGGAGGAGGCCAAGGCTTTCCTGAACACGCGCCCGCAGGCCGATCTCAACGCGCTCGGTGTTCAGGTCGCGGCGACGCTGGAAAAGCATGACATCTGGGCCGCCGCCCGCGCCTTTTCGATGGCCGCGCATCTCAGCATCGGTGCACCGAGAGGCTCTGCCGCGCTGGCCGACTTGCTCGAGGCACGGGACATCGCCGCCTGAACCGGCTACCGGCATCTTGCCCGCACGGGCGGCAAGGGATAGCACCGGCCCATGACCGACTCAGTCCTGCGCGCCGCCATCCCTGAAATCGCTGCCGAAATGGCGGCACAGCGGGATCGCGGCACGGTCGCAACGTATATTCCTCAACTCGCCTCGGTCGACCCGGACCAGTTCGGCATTGCCGCCGTCACCGCCGACGGCACGCTGATCGGCGCGGGCGACGCGATGACGCCGTTCTCGATCCAGAGCGTATCAAAGGTTTTCACCCTGACG
>CALGNW010000055.1 GCA_937958345.1 uncultured Neomegalonema sp.
TACACCGCGATCAGCTATGCAATGCTGCACGGTAGTTGGATGCATTTGGGGTTCAATATCATAGCGTTTTTCGCGCTGGGTTCCGCCTGCTGGAAGATTATGGGAACCGGTAGGTTCTTTGTCTTTTTTGCTTTGACCGCCATTGCCGGGGCAGGCCTGTTTGCCGCAATCCGTCCGGCGGAAAGCACGGTTCTAGTGGGTGTCTCGGGCGTCATTTTCGGACTGATAGCCGCCATAAAGCGCGTTGACTATCGGATCAGAGCCCTGCGCGGTCAGGATGTTCGGCTCGCAATTTTCCGGTTCATCGCCATTATCATCGCGGTCAATCTTGTCCTTGGTTTCGTCCCGATAGACGACGGTGGCGGTTTTGCAGGCGCATCGGTGGCTTGGGAGGCGCACATTGGCGGTTTTCTGTTCGGGTGGATCGTGACGCCGTGGCTGGTTCGGTTTTGGCCCCAGTAAAGCTTTTTGCCATCAACTGCGACGCAGACCTGATTTCAACTCGGCAAGCGTGAAGGCTCCGAATATCCGGGCGGCGACGATATAGCTGGCCAGACCGAGGGCAACTAGACCCAGCAGTCCGAGCACCCGCGCCAACGGCACTTCAAGTGACCCGTCCAGCAACCAGGCAGCCCCCAGCAGCACGAGGCCCATCACAAGGCTGGCGGCGGCCATGCGCTTGACGCGCTGCCAGAGCCGAAGGTCCGCTCCATACCCCCTCTGCCGCAAAACGCGCCACAGCATCCAGATGTTGATCCAAGCGGCAATCGCTGTCGCAATCGGGATTGCCAGCCAACCAATCACCCAGACGCCGACCAGAGACAGAACGGTATTGATGCCCATAGCCCAAAGTGAAAAGCGCAACGGCGTCTTGCTGTCCTCGTCCGCAAAAAATCCCGGTGTCAGGACTTTCGTCAGGACAAAAGCCGGCAAACCCAGTGCGAATAATGCTGATGCAAAGCCGGTTTGCGTCGCGTCAAAGGCTGTATAGGCCCCGCGCTCAAACAGTCCGCGCGCGATCTGTTCTGAAATGATGAGCAACGCTACGGTTGCAGGCAATGTCAATGCCAGAGCAAATTCAGCCGAGCGGTTCATCGATTGCCGTGCCCCCTCCCGGTCGCCCTGCTTGGCCCGCCGTGACAGTTCGGGCATGAGGACCACGCCAACGGCAACGCCGACCACACCGAGGGGCAGTTGATAAATCCGGTCCGCATAAGTCAGCCAGGCAACGGCACCGTCAAAAAAAGATGCAATCACCGAGCCGACCAGCAAATTGATTTGCATGGCCCCGCCCGCCAAGGCCGCAGGAGCAGCAAGTAAAAGAAGACGCTTCATATCCGGTGTGATTTTCGGACGCCGGAGCGAGAACCGCATACCCGCACGCCGCGCCGCCCATACGACCAGCCAAAGCTGTGCAATGCCCGACAGCGAAACCGCCACCGCGAGCCATATCGAGACCGCTTGGCCGGATACCATTGCGAAAGCGGCGAATGAAATCAGGAAGATGTTCAACAGGATCGGTGCACCCGCAGCGACCGCAAATTTACCCAGCGCGTTGAGGACCGCACTGAACATTGCTGTCAGCGAGACCAATCCCAGATACGGAAACATAATACGCGCAAGCAGAACGGTCAGATCCAGCTTTTCAGGATCACCTGCAAACCCTGCCGCAATCAGATAGATCACCAGCGGCATCGCGAGCGTTGCGAGCAGCGTAAAGACGAACAGGGCACTGGCCAGCATCGCGAGGGCTTCTTCGCCCATCCGCCGCGCACTCGCCTCACCGTCCTCAAGACTTTTCGTAAACAGCGGTACGAACGCCAGGTTAAACGCGCCCTCGCCAAAAATTCGCCGGAACAGGTTCGGCAAGCGGAAAGCCGCATAAAAGGCATCGGCAGCGTCGGTCGCGCCCAATGTCGCAGCAATCATTATTTCCCGCATCATGCCGAGGACACGCGAAATCATCGTCATCCCGCCAACAGTCAGAAAAGAGCGGCCCAAACTCATGCGATCAATACCGCGGAACGGCAATCAACCCTCACGAGACAAAACCTCGTGCAGGGCGTCACCAATACGGGTCTGGCGGTTCGGGTTCGAGATTTTATGGCCAAACAAGTCCTTGACGTAGAATGTATCGACAGCGCGCTCGCCATAGGTTGCGATGACGGCAGAAAAGATGCTGACTTTCTGATCGGACAAAACGCGCGACAGGTCATGGACAAGCCCCAAGCGGTCACGGCCCGTTACCTCGATTACTGTATATAGTTCCGAAGCCGTGTTATCGAAATTGACATCGGGGGGAACCTTAAAGCTACGCTCGCGCGGCTTGATGACATCTCGCTCGCGCAGCGCGTCACGGGCAATCATCTCGCCGGACATCACGCGCGTAATGTTACTTTTCAGGCGCGTCAGGCGGGCAGGATCGTCATAGGCCTCGCCGTCCTGATCTTGCAGCCAGATCGTCGCAATGGCCATGCCGTCACTGGTCGTAAAGGTTCGCGCATCGACAATGCTCGCACCTGAAATTGAGACAGCGCCGGTTATGCGTGAGAATAATCCGGGGTGATCGCCCATCGCAACCGATAAGCGCGTCGCAGAGCGGGCCGGATCGCCGGACGCATCAATCACAAATGCATCATCGGGTTGCCCCGCCAGCATCCGCGCATGAATTTCGTGCGTTCCCAAATCAAGGCCGAGCCAATAGGGCGGGTAGTGACGCTTCGAAAATTCTTCGACGCGCTCGACCGGCCAGTCGAGCAGGCGGGCGGCAAGCGCACTCTTCGCTTCCTCGATCCGCGCCGAGCGCGACGTGGCCATCGCATCATGTCCGGCACTCAGGAAAGCCTCGGTCTCGGCGTAAAGAGTTCGCAACAACTGTGCCTTCCAACCGTTCCAAACGCCCGGTCCGACAGCGCGGATATCACAGGTCGTCAACACCAGAAGCATTTTCAGCCGCTCGCGGCTTTGAACCGTGGCGGCAAAATCCTGAATGGTCCGTATGTCCGAAAGATCACGCTTCTGCGCCGTATCAGACATCAACAAGTGATGCCGGATCAGCCAGATCACAGTCTCGGTATCAGCCTCGTCAAGGCCGAGGCGCGGGCAAATAAACTCGGCCAGCCGCGCACCGACAATCGAGTGATCCTCGGCGCGGCCCTTGCCGATATCGTGCAGCAGGATCGCGACATAGAGCGCCCGACGGTTCAGCGAACCCTTCATGATTCCGGTTGAAACAGGGGCCTCGTCGGTCAGCTTGCCTTGCTCGATCTGCGCAAGGTTTCCGACCGCGCGGATCGTGTGCTCGTCTACCGTATAGTGGTGATACATGTTGAACTGCATCATACAAACGATCTCGCCGAACTCCGGCATGAACGCGCCAAGCACACCTGCCTCGTTCAACGAACGCAGGGCATCCTCGGGGTCGGGGCTGTCGCAGAGCAAATTCAAAAACAACGCATTCGCATCCGGGTCGCTGCGCACAGCATCATCGATCGCGTCAAGATTTCGCCGCACCAGTTTTAAAGTCTGCGGATGAATTGGCGTATTGGTCCGGCTCGACAAATCAAATAGCTTTAGGATTTCCAACGGCTGTTCGCGAAAGAATGACGGATCATCAATCAGAATTCTGCCATGTTCGATTTGCACCAATTCGCCCTCGGGCCGCGAGAACATGCTCAGCAACCGCCGCATCCCATTTCGCTTGGTGGCGAGGTGTTGCGACTCAAGCGACGCGCAGAAAATCCGCGTCAGATCACCGACCTCTTTGGCGACAGTAAAATATTGCCGCATGAAACGCTCGACGCCGCTAAGCCCGACATCATCCTGAAAGCCCATCGCAGCGGCGATTTCGACTTGCCGCTCGAATGTCAGCTGTTCGTGGGGACGTCCCGTCTGATAGTGAAGCCAGAAACGGACCGTCCAGAAAAAGGCCTCTGCTTCCGCAAAGCGGCGGGCCTCGTTCTTTGTAAAGACGCCGTCCTCGATCAGGTCTGCCGCATGATCGGCGTTGTAGAGGTATTTTCCAATCCAAAAAAGCGAATGCAGGTCACGCAGGGCGCCCTTACCCTCTTTGATATTCGGCTCCAGCATATAGCGTGAACCGCCCGTTCGGGTATGACGCTCGCGGCGCTCCTCAAGCTTTGCCGTAACGAATTCCTGCGCGGTTTTCGAAAAAAGCTCGTCCCAAAGCCGGGTTTTCATCTCGTCATAAAGGTCCAGATCGCCGGCAACCAATCTGGTCTCCAACAGCGACGTGCGGATCGTCATATCCGATTTTGCAAGGCGGAGGCATTCATCCACCGACCGCGTTGCCTGCCCTACCTTCAGGCCCAGATCCCAGAGCGCATACAGCATCGTCTCAACGACGGTTTCGGCCCACGCGGTCCGTTTGTAGGGCAGCAGAAACAACAGATCGACATCCGACTGCGGTGCAAGCCCGCCGCGGCCATATCCGCCAACGGCCACAACAGCCAAACGCTCGCTCGATGTCGGATGCGGAAGCGGATAGAGGAGTTGAGCGGCCTGAAACAGGCCCCGAACGATTTCATCCTGTAGTTCCGCCAGCGCGCGCCCCGCCGGCAGACCGGCAAGTTCGCTGGCTTCAAACCGCGCCCGAATGGCTGCGCGTCCCTCCTCCTGAAATACCTTCGCCGCCTCGACGAACGCAGCTTGCGGATCAGAGCTGTCGGCACCCGCTTTCAGAGCGGCCAGAAAGGCCTTTCTGTCGGCAAGTTTTTCCAACGGCTCAAAGTCCGCCGCAGCCGGTTGCGCGGCGGCAAGAGGCGATGCGTTCACGGACTTACCCGCCAATCAGGCTGGATACCTGAACCGAGAATGTCCGCGGTGCGGGATCGACGACTTTGAATTCGCCTTGCCCGACAGACAAGATCGACAGGGCACGTTCGTTGCGCCCGTCGCGGCGAAAACGGAACAGCCCGCTCATACCGGTAAATCCTGTCGGTGACAGCAATGCCTGCTGGGTAAAGCCGCCGCCCCGGATCAGCGACGCAGCAACATTGACGGCATCATATCCCAGCAGGGCAATAGCAGGCGGCTCGCCGCCGTAAGCCTGTCCGTAGCGATAGGCAAAATCATTCTTCAGGCGCGGGTCGACGCCGGGAAACCAGCCGTTGCGCAAAGTACCCTCGCGGAAGGTTTCCTGATCATCCCAAAGGCCCAGCCCCATGTACTTGACCTTGGTAGGCAGGACATCGCGGAAGGCGAGGAAAGAGGCCAAACCCTGCAATGATTTCCCGCTGGCCGCCATGATGATCGAATCAACATTCGGCGCAGCCTTGTAAAAGGCCGTAAATTCTTTCGCGGCAGCATCCAGCGCGCGGAAATCGTCGCGGTAAGGTTGGGTCTTAACAATTGTCGCGCCGACTTTGCCCGCCGCATTGCGGGCTTCACGCGTAACGAGCCCGCCGAACGGCGAGTCTGGAACCAGCAAAGCGATGTCTCGCTGACCTTTTGAGGCCCCATACGAAATGATCCGGTTCACGTCGGTCTCAGGCAAAAATCCTATGGAGTAAAGCCCGCCGCCCAAAACCGAACTATCGGTCGTAAAAGCGATCACGTTAACATTCGACGCCTGCGCGATGGGTCGAACGGCCGCAGCCGAACCGGAATACAGCGGTCCGATTATCAGCCTCGCGCCGTCTGCAATAGCGTTCTTGGCCGCTTGGGCCGCTTTGCCGGGGTCGCCGCCGGTATCATATTTCCGCAGTTCGAGCCGCGATTCGTCAATGTCCGCCGCTGCGAGCGATGCCGCCTTTGCCAGACCGTCGGCTATTGCGCGCACGCGTCCGTTGGGCGCACTTTCCGGGACCAAGAGCGCCACAAGGGCCTTGCCGGAACCAAGAGCGGCCCCGGCTGGGTCATTTCGGGGTGCAGGTTCGGATTGAGCCGCGGTAGAAGGACGCGCTGCCTCGGGTTCCGAAGCATTGTCGTCAATCAGCGTCGCGTAATCATCCGACGATTGCGGCGCTGACGACGGGTTGTTGTCTTCTGCTGCGTCGGGAACATCTGCTGCCTCCGGCGCGCGAAGCGGCGCTTCCGCAATTTCGATGCGAGGGCGCACCGGCTGAGTGACCGGATCAAACGGCTTGTAGGGATTGTCAACGATCTCGGATCGCACGGGCGCGGGCCGGGGCACCGGGCGCGGTATCGGGGCGCGTTGCTGTATTACCTGCGGAGACTGAAAAACCGGAGTCCGCGAGCCGACATCTGCAACCACCGGATTCGGATTCGGGGGCGGCAATGTGCCGATCCGCGGGAAAGCCCTTTGCGGCGGCTGCCGGAGCGGGGCAGGCCGTACCTGAACCTGCGGCGCGACGGGGCGTTCGAACACCGGTTGCGGCGAGCGGACAACAGCGCGCGGCGGCGGACTGCCCGCTGTCGGCAGGCTGACCGGCGCGGTCCTTTGCGTGCATGCGCTGGCGATCAGTACAAGGCCCAGAACACCGACGCGTCCTGCGAATGTTTTGCCACTGCCCATGGAACCTCCTGTTACCTTCCTCTTCCGCGCGCAAAACCGCGCTATATCGGATAGAAAGGCATTTCTATTTCAAGCGTCTGGCGACACAGTAGTCCTTTGACAAGGCCAAAGAAAGAACGCGATGGCCCCCTCCGACCGTTCTGACACAACAAAAGTGTCTAAATCGCAACTAAAGCCCGGGTTGACGTTGCTTGCGACGCCCATCGGTAACGCACGCGACGTTACACTCCGTAGCCTTGATGCCTTGCGGGACGCGGATATCATTGCGTGCGAAGACACGCGCATGGCCCGCCGGTTGATGGATATGCACGGCATTTCCCTCGGATCGCGGCCTCTGATTGCCTACCACGAGCACAATGCGGCGCAGGCGACTCCGCGCTTGCTGGCCGGCATCGCCGAAGGATCGCGCGTTGTTTATCTTTCCGACGCAGGGACGCCAATCGTTGCCGATCCCGGATACCGGCTCGCAAAGGCGGTAATTGCGGAAGGCGGCGCGTTGAGTGCGACCCCTGGCCCCTGCGCTGCGATTATGGCGCTGACATTGTCCGGCCTGCCAAGCGACCGCTTTACTTTCGGTGGTTTTTCCCCAAACCGGAGCGGTCAAAGGCAAAACTTTTTCCGCGAGTTCGCAGCTGCACCGGGAACGTTAATCTTCTACGAGTCGCCCCGACGCCTCGCAGCGTCACTGAGTGACATGTTTGCAATTTTCGGTGAGCGTGACGCAGCCGTTGCGCGCGAATTGTCAAAGACCTTCGAAGAGGTAAAACGCGGCGCGCTATCGGCGCTCGCCCAAAACTACGCCGACGCGGGCGCGCCGAAAGGGGAAGTCGTCGTGCTTGTCGGTCCTGCAGCCCACATTGCACCCACCGGTGAGGTTCTGGACAATGCCCTGCGCGAGGCAATGACGGAAATGAGCCTTAAGGACGCAGCGCGCAGCGTCAGCGAGGCACTCGGTCTGCCCCGTAAAAGGGTCTACGACCGCGCGCTTGCTCTGAAATGAGAAACGACAACCGCAAGATACGCGGGGCGAAGGCCCATCGCACCGGTGTTTTAGCGGAAGAAGCCGCCGCGCGATTACTGGAGGCGCGCGGTGAAACTGTTCTGGCACGCCGTCATCGCACCCCTCATGGCGAGATTGATCTCATCGCGCGTGACGGATCCTGCCTCGTCTATATCGAGGTCAAGGCCCGTCCTTCACACACGCAGGCCGCACACGCCCTGACCGCGCGCCAGTGGTCACGCCTCGAGGCGGCGGCCTTGCACTATGCCGCTGAAACCGGTCAGACACAGAGTGACATGCGTTTCGATGTCATACTGGTGAGCGCCGACGGCCTCTGCGAGCGGATCGTCAACGCGCGCAGTTTTGACGAATGGTAACGATCCTCTCTCAAGCGACGGAAACAAATTCCGGGGCAATTTCCACGAGATAATCAAACAAAGCCTTGCGGACGCCGTCGTTTTTGGCTGAGGGAGGCAAACGGTTCAGCCAGTGCTGATCGGCCAGCGATTCCACACCGCGCGCCTTACTCAGTTCGGCTGCCGTGGGCATCGGATTTTTGCTGATCACCAGCATAAAATGGTGCAGCTCTTGAGCCGAGGCAAAGTAAAGCGAGAGGTCCTCAAACGTGACCGACAGCACCGGCCAGCCCTTGCCTGCAATTTTCTGCGGTCGTGCCGGATCGAACTTAGACGCCTCTGCCCATACTTCGCTGTCGAGATTGTGGTGAACCCAGAAGGAAAGAGGGGTTGCCGTATACGCTTCACGATACAAAATTTCATAGCGTCTCATGCTCCGGTCCTTACCGAAGCGGTATCTCTGGATCAACACAGATCACTGATATAAATTGCCAAGCATGAGCAGACTAAAGAGTGATGCATGATACGATGGGGAATACTCGGTTGCGGCGACGTGACCGAGGTTAAAAGCGGACCTGCCCTGCAAAAGGCTGACCGCTCGACAGTCGTCGCTTGCATGCGCCGCGATGCCGCGAAAGCGCGGGACTACGCCGATCGTCATGGCATTGCCAATTCATACGCATCGGCTGACGCATTGATCAATGATCCGAACGTCAATGCCGTATACGTCGCGACACCGCCGAGCAGTCACGCCGAATTGGCCATCATGGCAATGAGAGCAGGCAAGCCGGTGCTGGTCGAAAAACCCATGGCAATGAATCTTGCTGAATGTGACGCCATGGCCGCGGTGGCCAGCGAAACAGGTCAGTCGCTCGTGATCGCCTACTACCGCCGCGCGCTTCCGAGGTTTGAAAAGATGCGCGCGATCATAAATGACGGGCTGATCGGCACTCCCCGCTGCGTTATGGTCCACCATCTCAAACAGCACGACGGGAACCTGCAGGAAAACTGGAAGACTGATCCGGCAATCGGAGGCGGCGGGCTGTTCGTAGACATGCAATCACATACACTCGATTGGCTCGATCATACATTCGGAAAGGCCCTGCAGGTGTCGGGACATGCCCGAAGCCAGTCGGGCGCTTATCGGGCTGAGGATACGGTCAGCTTTTCGATCGGCTATGACCCGGTCGTCGCGACAGGGTTCTGCTGTTACGCCGCCGGTCAGAACGAGGAGCACGTGAAAGTTTTCGGGTCACACGGCTCCGTACGGATGTCATTTTTTGCGCCCTCGCCAATTCTTGTGGATCAAGGCGGCGTGCGGACCGTGCATGATGTGAAAGATCCCGCGCATGTCCATCAGCCGTTTGTCGAGCGCGTCATCCATCATCTGCTGGACGGCGCACCAAATCCCTGCCCGCCCGACGCTGCGCGGCGCAGCTCGGCAATCATCGAAACATTGCTCTCGGGTGTCGCTTAGAGTGCTTTCAGGAAAAGTTGATACCGGTTTTCCGTGCGAAAGCGGGATCGACAGCTCTAAGCGTTGCGCGCTTCAACGCGCTGTCTTGCAAGGCCGCTATCCCTGTCAGAAACCCCGAGCAAACCGCAGACCTGACGGACCAGATTGTCTTCAACAGCGTCGCGGTCTCCGTCTGCGAGGGCGACCTCCCACAAATATTCAACGATCTTGATGCGGTCTTCGAATGGTGTTGCCTCTTTCAGCGAATGGGTAAACCGGAACAGTCCCATCGCCTCGTCCTGAGCCTGCTCGGCCTCGATCCGCAACGCAGACGCCTCGGAAGCACCCAGACCATGTTCAGAGGCGAGGATCCTGTCGATGACGGCCTTTTCGGAATCCTCATACGCATCATCGCGCCGCGCGGCATCAACCAGCAGCGCAGCAAGTGCAAGACGTTCATCCGGTGAATGGGCAGAAGGCGCATCCGGAACGGCGCGAAAAACATTCAGGATAGTATCGATCATCGGGTGCCTTTTCGGATGGAAATTTTTGTCGGAGAACAGCGCGGATCAGGCTCTATACCAGAGACTTCGGCGTTTCAAAGGCGAGGCGTTTTGCCATGCCGAACTTAGCATCCTGCCATTCATCCACGGGCAGATGAAATACAGCAATGGCCGCTGTCGGAGCATTGACCCTTCGGCCATCTGCCATCATCCCCATCGCTGTTTCAATGCCGGGATTATGGCCGAGTATCATAAGCCGCTGACATGCCGGCGCATTGCGGATTGCCGACAGATAGACCTCGGCCTCGGCGAGATAGAGCGCATCGTCAAACGTCACTTGCGCCTGCAACCCCATCCGTTCCCAGGTCTCCCGCGTCCGGTGCGCCGATGAAACCAGTGCGACTTCAGGCAAGCAATCGATTTCGCGCAGCCAGATCGCCATCAGGCCAGCGGTCAACCGGCCTCGTTCGGTCAGTATCCGTTCTTTGTCGCCCTGCCCGGGTTTCGACCAGTCCGACTTAGCGTGACGCATAAGGATCAGCGTTTTCATTCAAGCCCCCTTAGAATGAAAAGTTCGTAAGTACGGCAGTGCGGTCCCCGCGCAGAAAAAGTTTCAAACTAAGATTATAAATCCGAGGCTCTTGCCCGCAAATATGCGCCCATGTGAAACTGCGCCTGTGCAGATGCCGGAGCCCAATCCCTGCCAACCGGACACGCGCGGCGCGCCTTGCATCCCTGTCCGAGACAATCGGCCCCATCCGGTACTGCGATATGGCTGACACAAGTCGGCACATCGTAAAATCCGTCGTCGAAAGCGTTCACCGGACACGCGCCCAGACACGGTTTGTCAGCGCAAGTCTCGCACGGACGCTGAACCGCAGCGGCCACAAGATCGGGGCGCGGCGCGGTATATCCCAACGCTCCCCGAAAGGACATCCAAAGGCCGCGCTCGGCATGGATCGACATGCCGAGGGGCGATTGCCAGATACATCCGGTTGCCTCCGCCCACCGCAAAAACGGCTGATAGGGCGGCCCTCCAAAGGGAAACAGCGGAACCGCGTCAACCTCGCGCGCCAGTGCTGTCACAACACGTAACGACCACCGGTCCATCGGGTCTTCAATCCCGTCCGACGCCTCTGCCGACGCCGCAAAAACATCCCATCCGTTTCGCGCCATGCCAAGCAACGCAATCGATGCGACCCCGTCGGGCGCGCCGTGCTCGGGAAGAACCACAAATCCACCGATTACCGACAGTCCTTGCGCGTCAAAATTCACCCGTTGCGTCCCTTAAACGGCAGAAGCATCGACCAGACAAACCGCCACGGGCGGTCGTCCTGAAACTCGTTCAATCCGATGGTCATACCGTCATGCCCCTCTTTAGGCTGATCGATATAGGTACCGAAAATCCGATCCCACCAAGGCAGATTAAATCCGAAGTTGGCATCCGTCTCGCGAGGGATCGCTGAATGGTGAACCCGGTGCATATCCGGCGTCACTACAAAAAGCCGCAGCCAACCATCGACCCGTTTACCGAGGCTGATGTTGGAATGGTTAAACAGGGCACAGCCGTTGAGAATTACCTCGAACAGGATAATCGCGACTGCCGCAGGACCAAAGACATAAACCGCGCCGATCTTCAGCAGCATCGATAATGCGATCTCTCCGGGGTGAAAACGGATTGCCGTTGAAACATCGATATCGCGGTCCGAGTGATGAACGCGGTGCAGACGCCACAAAAACGGGATTCGATGGGAGAGAACATGCTGCCAGTAAATCAGGCAATCGAATATCGCGATGGCCAGAACCACCTCTAACCACATCGGCCAGTCGAGCCAGTTAAACAGCCCCCACCCTTGTGCCGTAGCATCCACCGCAGCACCGACAGCAGCGGCCGGAAAAAGAATACGGACGATGATCGTGTCCAGCACGACAATCCCCCAGTTAACCCCCCAGCGGTTCGGCTTGGGCGCAACCAGTTGTCTCTTGGGCGCGCTAAACTCCCACAACGCCATAACAGCGAAAACGCCCAGAAAAACGCTGAGGCGCACGACGCCTTCGTACCGAGAGAAAAAATCTTCCATAATTATGACATTAGCCCGAAAGCTCCCAGAGTGCAGCGTCGTGCGACAGCGAGTCGCTCAAATGTGATCGCGAAAGCCGGGATAGATCCGCTGTGCTGCGGCGTGCGCCACCGCTTACGGTTGATTGATGCAGCGATTTCAGCGCATGCCAACGCGCCAAAATATGAAAATTCACCCGTAATTAAGCCGTGTAAAGAAACCGTTTCACCGAAATCCGGTCCGTTAATTCATTTACGGCATAGAGCTTGAGTTATTCAGAGGACGTCGATCCAACACCGGAGCTGATCCTTTGACCTTTCACCTCTCGCACATCAAGGCTTCTGCCAATGGCGGTCCGCTTTTGAGCTTGCCTCAGGCGTTAACGCCCTTGGGTGCAGAGAGCGAATTCATTGGGATTGACTCCGAAGCTGAGTCGCAAAATGCGAAAATGATGACGCCTTCACGGGTCCTCAACGCAGCAACCAGTGTCGGATCAAAGCCAACCTGCCGCGTTAGTGCCTGAAAAAACCTAACGTGAATTCAATCCTGAGGAGAGTACACATGTTTACTATTACCAAAACGACAGTCGCCCTTATTGCATCACTCGGCCTGACAGCCGGTTGTAGCGGCTCGGGCGGCACGGCCTTCCCGACCGGCGCTCTCGTCAGCGCGCTGGGTGCTGGCCTCGGATCGGTTGGCGGCGGCGCGATTGGCTCGCAGATCGGCGGAGGCACGGGCCGTGCACTCGCAACGGCCAGTGGCGCAATCATCGGCGGCGCAGTCGGCGGTGTCGGCGCTCGCAGCCTTTACGGAACGCCTCAGCCTGTTACCGCTCAGGTTCCGCAGCCGACAACATATCAGGTTGCCCCGCAGCCTGCGTCGGTCGGCACGTATCAGACTGCCGCGCCAACCTACCAGATGGTTGAGCCAACCCTCTCCGCACCAGAGCAAGTGTATATTCAGCCCGCTTCGGTCGAAACCTACACGACTGTAGCCCCTGCCGCCTCGACCATTTACACGCAGCCGGCATCCACCATCTCGGCCCTCGCCCCTGCAACGACGACTTACGCTGCACCGGCGTCTGTCACCCTGCCATCGGTCAACGTCACTGCACCAGCCATGACCTATGGAACGGCGACGTTGCCAAGCATCGAAGCACCCTCGTTCACGGGCGCAGCGGAAACAATGTCTCAGACGATCATGCCGGCACCGGCTTACACAATCCAAAGCCCGCCGGTTCAGACGCTGCCAAGCTTCTGATACCCGAGACTATTGCTAAAGCTAATAACGCTCCGACTTCGGTCGGGGCGTTTTTTCAACGCCGGTATCTGGTGCGTCTAGCCGAGCTTCTTCACAAATTCGGTGAGGATGACGATTTGCTGCCCGTTGACCCGACCCTCAATATGCGCCGGATTATCCGGAACGAGCGAAATGCCGCGCACGGCCGTTCCGCGTTTTGCCGTGAAGCTCGTCCCTTTGACATTCAGGTCCTTAATCAGCGTGACCGCATCGCCTGCCGCGAGCGCAACGCCGTTGCTGTCGAGGTGTGGCACTGCACCATCATCGGTTTTGGCGGCCTGCGCCCAGTTCAATGTCTGTTCATCGAGGTAAAGCTGATCAAGCAGGTCTTGCGCCCAACCCTCGCCGCTAAGCCGGTCGAGCATCCGCCACGCCATGACCTGAACCGCCGGAACCTCGGACCACATGCTGTCAGAAAGACAGCGCCAGTGATGCACATCGATTTTATCGGGGTCGCGAATTTGGGATGCGCATTTGCCGCAGACGACAACGCTGGTATCCGCGGCGCTGGTGCCATCGCGCGAAACATCATAGATCGCCTTGCCCGTATTGGTGCTGCATAACTCGCAGTGACCGCCTGAGCGGGTTTCCAGATCGGATTCAATGCTCATTGCGGGGTCCTTTGGCTTGCGGAAAGCCGTTATTCCCCCACATAAGGCTAAGAAACAAGGATAACAGACCATGCAAACCAACAACCGCATCTTCGATGACATCTCCAAACTGATGACCAACGCCGCAGGCATGGCGAAGGGCGTGAAGGACGAAGCCGAGACGGCTGTGCGCGGGCGGGTTGAGCGTCTGCTGTCGGATATGGACCTTGTGACCCGCGAGGAATTCGACGCGGTCCGCGCGATGGCGCAAAAAGCGCGCGAAGAGAATGCGGCGCTGAAAGCACGGCTAGAGGCTCTCGAATCGAAGACCTGAGTCGCGGTTCGGCACGGTGATTTTGGCGATCCGTGCCGGTTTTCCGTTGTTCTACTCCGTACACCTACGTTAATTATCTATTATTTTACATTCATAACGCCTTATTACCTATTGAATTAAAACGATATTTATTTCATGCTCAGCTGATAACAACGGTCCGACGAACGAGACCGACAGAGCAGGATGAGCAGGCATGGATACCGAACTCGGCGGGGTGGCTTTTGCGCCGAACTCCGCAGCGCCCTTTCTGGCGCAAAGCGTAAAGCGGGCCGCGCGCGATTATGGGTGGCGTCTCAACGGCCAGGACAAAGACGGGGCCATCACCCTGCGCGTGACGGGCGAATGGAGCGATTACGATCTGACCCTGCGCCCTCTCAGCGACCAAAACAGTATTGAAGTGTGCTGTATCTTTGCGCTTGCCCCGCCACGCGAACGCTGGATCGAAGTGGCAAAACTTGCCGAAAGCCTGAACCGCAGTTTTCACCGGGGCTCGCTGGAATTGCGCATCAATGAAGATCATGGCACTTACACAGACTGGGTGCCCATGACTGCGGCGCGCAGGGCGATTGATCAGGATTTGATCGAGGCCATGCGCTCGGCGGTGGGAACATGCGATATGCTGCTGTTCCCTGCGTTTCACTGCGTTGCATGGGCGGAAATCAATGCGGAGACCGCTCTTGACCGCCTCAACTTCGGACCAACCAGCAGCCACTTCCACTAACCTGTCGGTCTTTACACCCGAACGGCCCTTTCTGTTGCTCGGTTGTGGCAAGATGGGGGGCGCATTGCTGGACGGATGGCTTGCCCACGGGCTGGATTCCCGTTCAACCGTGATTTTGGACCCAAACCCCGCCGATACCCTCAAGGAGATTGAGGGTCTGAGCCTGCGGACAGACGGAACCTACCGCGGGCCGCCGCCCCGCGCCGTCATGCTGGCTGTAAAACCGCAAATGATGGACACGGCCTTGCCGGTCGTGTCGACGATGGCAGGTAAGGAAACGCTCTATATTTCGATCGCAGCCGGCAAGCCGCTTGCGTATTTCGAGGGACAGTTCGGGGTGGAAACGCCGATCGTCCGCGTTATGCCGAATACGCCCGCCGCTGTCGGTGCCGGGGCCTCGGCCCTGATTGCCAATGCGGCATGCTCATCAGACGATAAAGCACTGGCCACCGCCATGACCGATTCGGTTGGTATCTCGGTATGGCTCGACAGCGAAGATCAAATGGATGCCGTCACGGGTGTGTCCGGATCCGGTCCCGCCTACATCTTTCATATGATCGAGGCCCTAACCGCCGCTGCGGAAGCCGAGGGCCTTGCGCCGGAACTGGCGTTGGCGCTGGCGCGGCAGACAGTTGTGGGGGCAGCGGCGCTCGCCGGAGCTTCGCCCGAGTCGGCAGAAACCCTGCGGGTAAACGTCACCAGCCCCAAGGGAACCACCGAAGCCGGGCTTTTAGAGTTAATGGACGATAAAAACGGACTGGCTTCGCTCATGCGAAAAACGGTCAAAGCCGCAGCAAACCGCAGTCGCGAGCTGCGTTCATAAAATTTATGTTGCACCGCACACAAAAAACTCTTGACGTTTTTGCTGCGATGCAACATATCTACTTCATCGAAAGGCGGACACCGTCTTCAACGTTTTAAATGATGGAGCATCCAATGAGCACCGAGAAAAACTGGTTCGACCCAAACACCTACATCGAAATGATGAAAACCACGGACATGACGAAAATGTTCGAAGGCGCAACCGTACCAGGCTTCGACACCGAAGCTGTTACGGAAGCTCAGAAGAAAAACGTTCAGGCATTCGTCGATGCCAACCGTGTTGCTGCCGAGGGCTATCAATCGCTCTTCAAGAAACAGGTTGAAGTCATGCAGTCGAGCATCACCGAGATGACTGACGCAATGAAAGACGCTTCGACGACCCCGATGTCGGCTGAAACCGCTGAAAAGCGTATGGAAGATGCCAAAGCACAATTCGAAAAAGGCGTTGCCGTTTTCACCGATCTGTCCGACTCGGCGCGTAAGGCCAACGAAGACGCTTTCGCAATCATCCGCGCACGCTTCACCGAAGGCGTCACGGAAATCCGTGAAATTACCGAAGCTGCGATGAAAACCGCTGCCTGATAAAGTCTGCAATCGGCGCACCATCCACCAATAGTCTGCGTCGATCGCATCTGCCGCTCTCCCCCTGGGAGGGCGGCTTTTTTTATGCGCGAAATCCCATTATTCAAATCTTAGAAAACGAAGGGTGCAAAATGACCGATACAATTTCATTCGATGATTTTCTGAAAGTGGACATCAGGGCAGGAACGATTATCGAGGCTGTGCCTTTTCCAGAAGCGCGCAAGCCCGCCTTCAAACTGAAAATTGATTTCGGCAACGAAATCGGCGTGAAAAAATCATCCGCCCAGATCACGGTGCATTATAATCCGGATGTCCTTGTCGGGCGGCAGATCTTGGCTGTCGTGAACTTTCCACCGCGCCAGATCGGGCCGTTCATGTCGGAAGTTCTCACATTGGGCCTGTCGGATGGCAACGGCGATATCGTGCTGTTGGGCTCCGATCAGGCCGTGCCGAACGGGTCGAGAATGCACTGAGCATGGCAAATCAGATACCGACAGGCCGCTTACTTCTCCGAATTGCGGCTAGGCCGGAGTAAGCCACCCCTGGGACTCGTTCCCGATCACATCGACCAGCATATCAATGTGGTCATCCCGGTCATTGAGGCACGGCAGATACGTGAACCGCTCACCGCCCGCTTCCTCGAAAGCTTCCCGGATTTCTTCGTTGATCTCTTCCAGCGTCTCGACGCAATCGGCGGAAAAGCCGGGCGCGAACATCACAAGATCTTTCTTGCCTTCTTTCGCCAGTTCCGCGACCCGCTCAACCGAATACGGGCGCAACCATTCTTCCTTTCCGAACAGAGATTGAAAGCTGGTTTCCAGAAAGTCCTTTTCCCACCCGAGATGCTCGCGCAGCAGGCGCGTCGTCTTCTGGCATTGGCAGTGATAGGGGTCGCCGGACATCAGATACCGCAGCGGCACGCCGTGGTAAGAGGCGACGACGACATCAGGTTTGCCCTCCCCTTTTGCTTCGCGCTCGGCCATATGTTCATTCAGAACATTCGCCAGAGAACCGATATAGCCGGGATGCTCGTAATAGGCCGGCACAGTGCGGATATACGGCTGCCAGCGTAATTTTTGCAAGGCATTGAACGCCTGATCGTTTGCCGTGCCGGTCGTCGGCGCGGCGTATTGAGGGTAGAGCGGGAAAAACACGATCCGCTCACAGCCCTTTTCCTGCATTTCCCTGATTTTATGGATCGTCGACGGATTGCCGTAACGCATGCAAAAATCGACTTCGATCTGATCGCCATAAATCGCGTGCAGCTTTTCCGTCAGCTTGGCGACCTGATCTTTTGTAATCGTCAGCAGCGGCGATTCGTCCGCCTCCTCGTTCCAGATCGACTTATACGCCTCGCCCGAACTGAAGGGGCGCTTCGTGAGGATCACGAGGTTCAGCAACGGCCACCAAAGTGCACGATTGACGTCAACGACGCGGCGGTCGCTGAGAAATTCTTTCAAATACCGGCGCATCGACCAGTAATCGGTGCCATCCGGCGTTCCCAGATTGGCAACCAGAATGCCGACCTTGCCGCGCGGCACGGGCGGGTGATCCGCACCGGCATGCAGCAGCCGGCCGGTTTCGCCGGGGCGGTGAATCTCAGTCGAGGCGTGGTTGGTATCGTCCAGCATCCGAATCTCCGAAGGGAATGCCGAGGAAGCTATGTTTTTGTTGCACCGCGTCAATGGCAGAGCGCGGGCGAATGCGCGCATTGTTAGTTTCTACGATCCGGCTTTTCGCCGGCTGGTCGTTCTTCAGTCCCCAAAGCATCGGCGAGACGCATCTTTGCCGAACCGGGACGCAAGGGCTTCTGCTGCGACGGCGCGGGTGCCCAGCCGTGCAAAAAGGCAATTTCAAACGTTGCCGTAACCTTGCCGTCCTTTCCTGCTGTTCCTGCATAAAGTTCCAGCATCCGCGCGAGCGTATCGCGGCGCATCGGGGCTTTATGCCGCTCCCGCATGACGTTGGTTTCGCCCATTGCGCGCAGATCGGACAGCAGGCGCAGCGGGTTTGAGTATTCCACAGGAATGATTTCGCGATCCGCGACAGGCAGAGCAAAACCCGCCCGTTGCAACAGCCCCCCGAGGTCGCGCAGATCGGCCATCGGTGCGACGCGCGGGCTAAGCCCTCCCGCTGTTTCGACCTCCGCATTGGTCAGATGCGTGCGCAATTCCTGCAAAGTCGTCCCGGCGAATAGAGCCGCCAACAACAAGCCATCAGGCTTTAACGCACGCCGCATCTGGATCAACGACCCCGGCAGATCATTGGCCCAGTGCAAGGTCAGCGGCGCAACAATCAGATCAAGGCTCGCTTCATCCAACGGCAAAGACTCTTCGTCAGCTACCAATGTGCGCGCAGAGGGCACGGCAAGCGCGGCCCGTGCCGCCATGACCGGCGAGGCATCAAGCTGCACGATGTTCTCAATGCCGAATTGCGATTCCAGCAGCCGCGCCATCCCGCCGTCACCTGCCCCGACGACCGCAGCGTCGTGGAACACGCGCTTTACATCACCCAATCGCTCGACGATCCGGGCCTCGGCCTCGCGCAGCAAAAAGTCAGCATCTGAGAGGGTGGCCGCCGCCCGATCGCGGCGCTGCCGCCACAAATCGCGATCAAAGGGGCCAAGCGTGTTTTCTGTCGGTATTCTCATGCTGCTGAGGATAGTCTGGTTGGGGAAAAAAAGGAGGGACCCTTTGCGTCAAACCGGCAGACCTTTGCGTCAAACCGGCAGAATAGTGCTGAGAAATATCGCAGACGCCCTTTATCCGCCCTGTTGCATGGCGTGCGACCAACCGGTCGCCGACGCGCAAATGCTTTGCGCCCCCTGCTGGAACGATATCGACCTGATTGATGGAACGACCTGTGATCGCTGCGGTACGGGGATGCCGCTCGCCTTGAAGGGCAGAGGGATAATCCACTGCGATGCATGTCTGTCCGTCCCGCTTACCTGGGATCGCGGGCGCGCAGCGGCAATCTACGGGGGCAGCGCCCGGTCGCTGGTGCTGGGCCTCAAGCACGGGGACAAACCCAATATTGCCGTCGCGCTGGGACGCTGGATGTGCAGGGCCGCCGCCGATATCATCGCAGAAAGTGACGTCATCGTGCCGATTCCCCTCCACTGGCGACGCCTGCTGGCACGGCGGTACAATCAGTCGGCAGAGTTGGCGCGGGTTATGGCCCGCGAAACCGGCCTGCCCCACGGCCCGCACCTGCTGTCCCGCCCCCGACCGACCGAAATGCAGCGTGCGCGCAGCGCATCCGACAGGGCCAGAAATGTCCGCGACGCGTTCACTGTCCCGCCACGCAGGATAAAGGACGTTGCAGGACGCCGAATTTTGCTGGTCGACGATGTTCTTACAACAGGCGCAACGCTGAATGCGGCAACGGCGGCCTTGCGCGCCAGCGGGGCCGCATCGGTCTCAACGGTCGTATTTGCCCGTGTTCCGCATGCGGCAGAGATTTAATCGCAACAGGCGGCATCTCTTCCTATATGTAGTGTTCATAAGGAGATACCGATGCCGACCGTTGAAATTTATACAAAATCCACCTGTGGCTACTGCACGATGGCCAAAAGGCTGCTGAAGTCGAAGAATGTCAGCTTTTCCGAATTTCCCGTCGCGGGCGATCCGGCAAAACTGGAAGAAATGATCAAGCGGTCGAACGGGGGCCGGACTGTTCCGCAGATCTTTATCAATGATCAGCATATCGGCGGGTTTGACGACATCAGCGCGCTGGACATGGTGGGCAAGCTCGACCCACTTCTGGCGGCGTAGCGGTGCGGGCGGCGGTCGTCCAGACAAATGCAACCGGCGATGTTGCACAAAACTTCGAGCGCACCGCCGCCCTGATCCGGCAGGCGTCCGGCGAGGGCGCGACATTTATCCAAACGCCGGAGGTCACCAATATGATCCCGGCGACCGCCGCCGATCTCTTTGCTCTTGTTCGGGACGAACAAGACGACGAAACTCTTTCGGGCCTACGAAAACTTGCCGCCGAGCTTGCGGTCACGCTGCATATCGGGTCACTCGCGCTGCGGTCCGAGGATGCGAACCGCGCGGCCAATCGCGGCTTCCTGATCGCGCCGGATGGATCAATCATCGCCCGCTATGACAAGATCCATATGTTCGAGGCCGATTTGGGCGACAAGGGCAAATACCGCGAAGCCGCGCGATACCGGCCCGGCGACAGGGCGGTTCTGGCGCAGACGGCGGATATCCGTGTAGGCATGGGCATTTGCTACGACATGCGCTTTCCGGGGCTTTTCCGCGCACTGGCGCAAGCTGGCGCGCAAATCCTGACCGCGCCGAGTGCTTTTACGGTTCCGACGGGCAAGGCGCATTGGCATACGCTGCTGCGTGCAAGAGCCATCGAGAACGGCTGCTTTATGCTCGCCGCAGCCCAATGGGGCCTGCACGGCGGCAAAGACGAAAGCGCCATGCGCGAAAGCTATGGTCATTCATTGATTGTTGATCCCTGGGGCGCGGTCCTCGCCGATGCCGGCGAGGGCGAGGGCATCGCCATTGCCGACCTCGATCTGACCGCCATCGACCGCGCCCGCACGCGGATCGGCTCGCTGAATCAGGGCCGCGGGATAGTGGTCGAGGTCCAATCCGCCGCCCCGTAAGCAAGCCTTCCGACGGAACCGAACCGTCCCGCGCGCGTTCATCAGGCAATAGCGCCACTCGAGGAGTTTGCCATGCCCCGCCGCCTCGGCTTTGCCGCCGGTTTCAGTTTGCTCGCCCTGACCGCCCCGGCGCAGGCCATTGACGTTGTCAGCTCAGGCGCAACTCAACTCACGGCAACGGCTGTTGAAAGTTTCCGGAACCCGTGGGCGATGACGTTCCTTCCCGATGGCCGCGCATTGGTCACCGAAAAGGGCGGCGCGCTCTGGCTCCTCGGGCAGGACCGGAAAAAGCTTGGACAGATAACCGGCGTCCCGCGCGTCCAAGCGCAGGGTCAGGGCGGTTTGGGCGATGTTATTCTGCATCCCGATTTCGACAGGAACGGCATTGTTTTTCTGTCCTTTGTCGAACGCGACGCCGACGATCCGTCGCTCAGCGGCGCGGCGGTTCAACGCGCAACCCTGATGTTAACCGAAACCGGCGGCGAGCTGACCATGGCGGATGTCATTTGGCGGCAGGCCCCCAAAGTCACGGGTAACGGGCATTACGGGCATCGCATGGCGTTTTCGCCTGACGGGTATTTGTTCATTACGTCTGGCGAGCGTCAAAAGTTCACCCCCGCGCAGAATATGGCGATGAATCTGGGTAAAGTAATCCGCCTGACCGACACCGGCGACATCCCCGCAGACAATCCCTTCGTCGGGCAAGGCGGGATTACCGGACAGATCTGGAGCCTCGGCCATCGCAATCCCCTCGGTATCGATTTCGATGCGGGCGGCAATCTTTGGGTTCACGAGATGGGACCACGGCACGGCGACGAGCTGAACCGTATCGTGCGGGCGGAAAACTACGGGTATCCTGAGGTTTCCGAGGGCAGCCACTACAGCGGCGAGCCGATCCCCTCCCATGCCAGCAATCCGGTTTTCAAGCCGCCGGCGAAGGCGTGGGTTCCGGCGATCAGTCCCGCCGGTTTTGCCATCTATGACGGATCGGACTTCCCCGATTGGCGCGGCGACGGCCTGCTTGGCGGCCTGTCCTCCCGCGCGGTTGTCCGCGTGGAATTCGACGGCGACGCGGCGCGCGAGGCCGAAAGATACAGTTGGGGCATGCGGATTCGCGAAATTGAGCAAGGCCCGAACGGCGAGGTATTTGTGCTGGAGGACGGCGGAAACGGACGCTTAGTCCGGCTTGAACCGATGCAATAGCGCGGCTGCTTTCCTTTTCCGCGCGCAACATCCTATAAGGCAGGGCGTTTTCTGACGGAGCCCCCATGTCGTTTAATACCTTCGGTCACCTGTTCCGCGTCACAACTTGGGGCGAAAGCCACGGGCCTGCGCTCGGGTGTACGGTCGATGGCTGTCCGCCGGGCATCCCCGTTGACGAAGCGGGCTTGCAGCACTGGCTCGACCTGCGCAAACCCGGAACCAGCAAGTTCGTCACCCAACGACGCGAGCCGGACGAAGTCAAAATCCTCTCCGGTATGTTCGAGGGTGAAACCACGGGCACGCCAATTCAGTTGATGATTGAAAACGCCGATCAGCGGTCAAAAGACTACGGCGATATCAAAGACCAGTTCCGTCCCGGCCATGCCGATTATACGTATTTCACCAAATACGGGATCCGCGACTATCGCGGCGGCGGACGCTCCTCGGCACGCGAGACAGCGGCCCGTGTTGCCGCCGGCGGGATAGCGCGGGCGGCCTTGGCAAAACTTGTCCCCGATATGACGGTGCGCGGGGCGATGGTCCAAATCGGGGATCGCAAGATTGATCGCGCGCAATGGGACTGGCATCAGGTTTCGCAGAACCCGTTTTGGTGTCCCGATGCCGCCGCCGCCGCCTCGTGGGAAAGCTTCCTTGACGATTTGCGCAAGGATCACGATTCGGTCGGAGCGATCGTCGAAGTGATCGCAGAGGGCGTTCCGGCGGGCCTTGGCGCGCCGATCTACGCCAAACTGGACACGGATTTGGCGGCGGCGATGATGTCGATTAACGCCGTTAAGGGTGTCGAAATCGGTGACGGCTTTGCCGCCGCTGAATTACGCGGGTCCCAGAATGCGGACGAAATCCGTATGGGTAATAACGGTCCGCGCTTCGGCTCGAACCACGCGGGCGGAATTTTGGGCGGAATCTCGTCGGGGCAGGCAGTTGTGGTTCGCTTTGCGGTGAAACCAACCTCGTCCATTCTCACACCGCGCAAGTCAATCGACCGCTTTGGCAAGGAAGTCGAGATCATTACCAAGGGACGCCACGATCCCTGCGTCGGCATCCGCGCAGTCCCGGTTGGCGAGGCGATGGCCGCCTGCGTGATCCTTGATCACCTGTTGCTGCATCGCGGGCAGGTCGGCGAAAATCAGGGCGTGATCGGATAAGATTTCCGGTCACCATCCCGCAAAGAAAAACCCCGCCAAGCGAACCGGCGGGGTTTTTTTATCATTCAGACTGCGCGCGCCTATGAAAGCCGCTTCGCCTGATCCACCCAACGGTCACGAACAATCCGACCCTTAAAGCGCAGCTTGCTGTCAACCCACGCGATGTCGGTTGCCGAGAACCCGCCAATCTGACGGAAATAATAGATACCAAGGCTGTTCAGCAAGTCTTCGAGTTTTGGCCCGACGCCGTTGATCAACCTCAGATCATCTTTTGCGCCCTGCGACGGCGAGCTGAGCAATTCAGCCGGACGGTTGCTTTCATCCGCAACGAAATTGCCCGACTCAATCAGACGCATCGCTTCAGCTTCATCCCCCGACAATTCGCCGAGTTCCTGGGTCTCCGACATCGAACCGAGTTCGCGTTCGGCATCGGCCAGCACACCGGCTCGTGCCGCACGGCCACCGCCCGTACCGGACGCTGACATCAGCTCACGCGCCTGCGGAATCCAGTTATCCCGTTCGACACGCCCCGGAAATCCGAGGGTCTGATCGGCCCATTGCTGATCGCTGTCAGAGAAATCGGCAATCTGGCTGTAGTAATAGATGCCTTTGTCGTTCAGCTGCTTTTGCAGAACATCGCCAACCCCTTTGATTGCCGTCAGATCATCGGGAGAGCGCCCTTCGATCGGTTTCGAAAGCAATCCGGCAGGCGCCGCCGCACGCGGCTCGGAACCGGCCGCAGCCGATGCAGCCATAAGACCCTTGGCCTGAGGAATCCAACGGTCCCGCACAGCGCGACCTTTAAATTCCAGCTCGCGGTCGGCCCATGCCAGATCCGACCCGGTGAAGCCCGCAATCTGATCATAGTAATAAATACCCTGATCGTTCAGCTTCCCGTTGATCTTCGGACCGATGCCTTTGATGGCCGTCAGGTCATCAGGCGATTGTCCGCTGCGCGGCGCTTCAAGGCGGCTCGTCGGCGGCGCAATCTCGGCACCTGATTCCAGCAGGCGCTCGGCCTCGGCTTCTTCGGCGGTCAGGGCACTTGGAACATCGACCAGCGCAACGCCGTCATCCTCGTCCCCGGTGCCGGAAGCACTGTTACCAACGCTGCCACCTGCCGTGCCACTGCCCGACTGACCGGCCAGCATCTTGGCCTGAGGGATCCAACGGTCGCTGACGACGCGGCCCTCAAGGTTCATTTCCTGATCGGCCCACGCCAGATCCGATCCGGTAAATCCGGCGATCTGATCGTAGTAATAGATGCCGTTCCGGTTCAGACGGCCTTGCGTCGGCTTGCCGATGCCTCTGATTTTGGTCAGATCATCAGGCTCCGAACCGGGAGTCGGCGCGCTCAAAAAGCTTGCCGGCTTCGAGGCGACCGAACCCGATGAAAGCAGGCGCTCGGCTTCGGCTTCTTCTGCACTCAAGGACCCGAAATCTTCGTCAGCTGCCGGAGAACCCGAAGCTGACTTTCGCGAATCGGCTTTCCGAGCGTCGGCAGACGCCTTCGCAGCGGCCTCTTCCGCTTGCTGCTTGGACCACAATTCCTGACGAAGACGACGACCTTCTTCGCGCGATGCACCCAGTTTCGCATCGACCGATTTTTCGCCGCGATCCGAACCGTCGCTGTCACCGCTGAGTCCAAGGCGTTTGCGCAATCCGCGAACTTCGGCGCGCGAGGCTTCCAGCTCGGGGCTGCTCATCTCGCTGCCCGAACTGCTCCGCGCGCCCGAGACGGCAGCACCGGCCAAGGCCGCTCCGCCGATACCGGCGGCGGCAGTTGCCCCGCCGGAAGCCGATGACGTCGAGCGATCCGTGCCTGCCTGTGCCGACGCATCACCTGCACCGGAAGACATGCCGCCGGACGCACCCGCCGAACCGGACGCGCTGCTTGGACTTGAAGCCGAAGCCCCGCCGCCGCTCGTGCGTGCGCCATCATTATCCGCACTTCCGGCAGAGCCGGTTTTGACGGCATCCGACGTATCAGCCGCGAACGAAGCGCGCGTATCACTGCCCGAAGCCGAACCCGCCGGGCTGCCGCTTGGCGAAGACGACGGGGTTTGAGGCTGTGCCCCGCCGGAGGCAGATGCCGCCGCCGAACCTGATCCGGTTTGGCCGCCGGCGTATCCGCGACCGTCAGCCGAGCCACCGGTATCGCGCGCCGTTCCACCCGCATTTCCGGCAGAGCCGGTTTTGACTGCATCCGACGTATCAGCCGCGAACGAAGAGCGTGTATCACCGCCCGAAGCCGAACCCGCCGGGCTGCCACTTGGCGAAGACGTCGGGGTTTGAGCCTGTGCCCCGCCGGAGGCAGACGCTGCCGCCGCACCCGAAACGGTATCGCGCACCGCTGCGCCGCCCGTTGTCAGCGGCTTGCTCTCATTTGTTACTGCCGAAACGGAAGCGGTAGTCCCAGACGCGCCTCCGCTCTGACCCGCGTTTTTCGAAACATCCGCAGCACTCTTGGCCGTGCCGCGCGCCGCACCATCAGCGCCGGCAGTCCCGGCAAAATTCGAACGCGTCGTGTCGGTTGTGCCGGAAAGCGTGTCACCGTCCGTGCCGCGCGCGGCTTTGCCGGGTTCAACGATATCACCCGGATCTTCGGACTTATTCGCCTCCATCCGCTCTGAAATGCTGGAGCG
>CALGNW010000056.1 GCA_937958345.1 uncultured Neomegalonema sp.
GCTCCGAGACTGAGCAATGTGTCGCGCAGATCAGGGTATGTCGGGTCTTCGATATAGACCTTTGCCCCGCGTGTGCAGAGAAGTTGTGCAATCAGATACAGCGCGTTCTGCGCGCCCAGCGTGACAAGAATTTGCTCGGTGCGCGCCATGACACCGCGACGGGGCAACGAGCGGGCGCGGATGTAATCGACCAGAAGCGGATCGTCGGCGCGGCCCTTATCGCCCGCCATTGCCTCGAAGTTTCTGAGGCCGAGTGCCTGACGTGCACAGTCGCGCCAATCCGAGTGATTGAACAGGGACGGATCGGCCTGACCGTAGACAAAAGGAAATTTATATTCGCGCCAGTTCAGCGGCTTTTCGACGCGTAGACCGCCGGAAAAGCGGTCGCCCATGCGGGTCTCCCAGTCCACGACGCTGTCATCTTCGAAGGTTTCCGAAGCCTCCGCATCGCCGGCGGGGGCCTGCATCCCGACGAAATAGCCGCTGCGGTCGCGCCCCTCGAGATACCCGTCGGCAACCAGCGCCTGATAGGCCAAAGTCACTGTATTTCTTGACACTCCGAGCTGTTCCGCCATGCCGCGCGTGGATGGGACAGCCTCGCCCGGCATCAGACGGCGCGAAAGAATGGCGGAGACAAGCATCTCGCGCACTTGCGCCTGCAAACCGACGCCGTCGAGCGGGTTGAGGTGAAACAGGGCTTCTTTCATAGGTCCAATTCGCAACTGTGAGGCGATATCTGGCCTCACCTATAGCCTGAATTGGCGCTAAACGTAAATCAAAGCTTCGTCTAGCGTTTCATCATTATCACAGCGCACCCGACATGAATCGGGACCGCTCGCGGAGGAAATAAAAATGGACGGATCTGCACCGACTTTCACCACGAACTCGCTCGAGAGCCACTGGATGCCCTTTAGCGGCAACCGCGATTTCAAAGCCTCGCCGCGTCTTGTGACGCACAGCGAAGGCGTCTTTCTGACGGATCATAAAGGCAATCAGCTGATTGACGGTTCGTCCGGCCTGTTCTGCGTTCCCTGCGGTCATGGCCGCAAAGAAATTGCCGACGCTGTACATGCTCAGATGATGCAGAACGATTATGTTTCGCCCTTCCAGACCGGACAGCTTGGCTCGTTTGAACTGGCCGAGGTTGTCGCGCGGAAATTACCCGAGCCTTTCAATCACGTGTTCTTTGTGAACTCGGGTTCCGAGGCAATCGACACGTCGCTGAAGATGGTTATGGCCTATCACCGCGCACGCGGAGAAGCGCACCGCGTCCGCTATGTCAGCCGCGAGCGCGCCTATCACGGCGTCAACATCGGCGGTGTTTCGCTGGCCGGAATGGTCAAAAACCGCGAGACGTTTCCGCATGTCATGCCGAATGTCGTGACCATGCGCCACACGTGGACCGGTCAGGACATGTTCGTCAAAGGACAGCCCGAGCATGGCCGCGAATTGGCCGATGATCTGCAACGCCATTGCGAAACCTATGGCGGATCGACCATCGCTGCCGTTTATGTCGAGCCGGTTGCAGGATCGACGGGCACGCTGGTTCCGCCCAAGGGCTATCTCGAGCGCGTTCGCGAGATTTGCGACGAGCATGGTATCGTGCTGGTATTCGACGAGGTTATCACAGGCTTTGGCCGTTTGGGCAGCGCGTTCGCATCGCACAAATTCGGCGTGACCCCTGATATCATCACCATGGCGAAGGCACTGACCAACGGTGCAATCCCCATGGGCGCGGTGTCCGCGACCGACGAAATCTATGAGACGATCACGAACTCGGCCCCGGAAAACGCCATCGAATTCTTCCATGGCTATACGTACTCCGGTCATCCGGCGGCATGTGCAGCCGGACTGGCGACGCAGAAGATCATGGATGACGAGGGATTGTTCGAGAAGGCCGACGCGATGTCGGAATACTTCCTCGATGCGATCTGGTCCCTGAAAGGCCACGAACTGGTCAGGGACCTGCGCGGTATCGGCATGATGGCCTCGGTTGACGTTCACCATGACGGCGTGCCGGGACGGCGCGGCGGCAACCTGCAAAAGGCCCTGTTCTGGAACGGCTGTCACATCAAGTTCACCGGCGACAATGCCGTGGTTGCACCGATGTTTATCTCGGAGCGCAGTCACATTGACCAGATCGTTGACGCGGTTCGCAAAACGCTGGACGAGGAGCTTGAGGCGTCCGCCAAGGGCTAATCACCGCACCGCGATCTGAAGACACATAAAAATACCCCGAAGCAGGAGGCGCTTCGGGGTATTTTGCTGATGAGGCCCGCCAAGGGCGACTGAGCGGACCGCAGCAGCGGTTGGAACCCACGTTCCGAACGGTATGCGCGGCTGCACCCGGAATAGTTTCAGCGGCAGTGCGACATTTTGAGACCCATGGTTCCGTAAATGCCCTTCCCCTTCAGTATTTCACGAATTAGGATTGCGGGATGAATGAAGGATACACCGCAGAGCGCCTGCTTGTTGAAGTAGCGCGGCAGGACGCCGAGGCCTTTCGTAGGCTGTATGATCTTGCATCACCGAAACTTTTTGCCATCGCACTTCGCATATGCCGTGACAGGAGTCTGGCGGAGGATGCCGTGCAGGAAACATTTACAGCGGTTTGGCGGCGGGCTTCGGCCTTTGATGCAAAACGCGGAACAGGCATGGTCTGGCTGGCGGCGATCGCGCGCAATCGCTCGATCGACATGCTGCGACGCCGCACGAAAGATGCGCGCACGCAGACCGGCGTTTATCAGGAGGACCTGATGCGGATTCCCGATCTGGAAAACGCGCGGGCCGATTATGCCGAGCTGGATGCGTTGATGAACTGTTTGGCCGAACTGGATGAAGCCCAACGCCAGACCGTTTTACTGGCCTATTACGAGGGTTGGACCCGCGAGGAGCTGGGGCAGAAATTCGAGACGCCCGTGAATACCATCAAGACGCGCCTGCGTCGCGGTATTGCCAAGCTTCGCGGATGTTTGGAGCGCGCAGCATAATGTTCGGAAAAGCAAAACATAT
>CALGNW010000057.1 GCA_937958345.1 uncultured Neomegalonema sp.
TCAGCCGACGACACCATCATCGCCATGCCCAGCACGGCAAACAGCACCAGCACGGGAAATTCGAACAGCATCGACTTGGCGCGGATCATGTAATCCCGCGACAGGATCAGCACGACCGCCGACCCGAAGAACATAAACAGCTTGGCAAAACGCGACACGCCGTCAGAGATAAACACCCCGCCGAACGCCATCTCGGTCTTGCCCGGCTGCGCATAGACAAACGCGCCCGCAATCACCAGAACCGCAACCGCCAGCCACAGGATCATAACCGCCGCGCCCTCGCCTTTGGTAAAGACGCCCAGCATCAGCAGAGCAATCGCTCCCCCTGCGAGGATCAGCTCCGGTCCGGCGGCGAGAAGATTGAGTGTTTCCATTGTCTCTCGCGCCCCTAGTGGCTGCTGGCAGGGGCAACCGCGCCCTCGCCTGCTGCAATCACAATCGACTCCGGTGTGCCGACCGCTGCGTAGTAATTATCCAGCAAATTCTCGACCGACGGGCTGAACACATCAATCGCCGCATTGGCGTAAATTCCAAAGAACAGCGTCGCGGCGATCAGCGGGATCATTATACCGATCTCGCGCTTGCTCATGTCTTCGATGTTTTCCAGCGCCGGATTCTCGATCGTCCCGAACACCACACGGCGGTATAGCCACAGGGCATAGCCCGCTGACAGAATGACGCCGGTTGCCGCACCGACAGCGGCCCAGGTGTTCGCTTTGAATGCGCCCATCATGGTCAGGAATTCACCGACAAAACCGCTGGTTCCCGGCAGGCCGACATTCCCCATCGTGAACAGCAGGAAGATGGCGGCAAACACCGGCATCCGCGTGACCAGTCCGCCATAGAACTTGATTTCCCGCGTGTGCATCCGGTCATAGATCACACCCACACACAGGAACAGCGCACCGGAGATAAAGCCGTGCGAGATCATCTGGAAAATCGCGCCGTCAACACCCTGCTGGTTCGCCGAGAAAATCCCCATCGTCACAAAACCCATATGGGCGACGGACGAATAGGCGATCAGCTTTTTGATATCTTCCTGCATCAGCGCGACCAGCGACGTGTAGATGATCGCAATGACGCTCAGCGCAAAGACGAAATTCGCCAGCTGATCCGACGCAATCGGAAACATCGGCAGGTTAAAGCGGATAAACCCGTAACCGCCCAGCTTCAGCAGGATCGCGGCCAGAACCACCGACCCCGCCGTGGGCGCCTCAACGTGTGCATCCGGCAGCCACGTGTGAACCGGCCACATCGGCATCTTGACCGCGAAACTTGCGAAGAACGCGAACCACAGGATCGTCTGAATCCCGCCCGCGATTTCGAACCCGAGAACCTCGATTGTCTCATGCGCGAATTCGTGTTTCAGCAGCGCCTCGATATCCGACGTGCCCGCATCATAGACCATCCACAGCATCGCAATCAGCATCAGAACCGAGCCGAGCAGCGTGTAGAGGAAGAACTTAAAGCTGGCATAAATGCGCCGCTGTCCGCCCCAGATGCCGATAATCAGGAACATCGGGATCAGGCCTGCCTCGAAGAACAGGTAGAACAGAAACATATCCAGCGACACGAAAACGCCGATCATCAGCGTTTCGAGGATCAGAAACGCCGCGAGGTATTCGCGCAGGCGTTTATCGACATGCCAGCTCGCCAGAATGACCAGCGGCATAATCATCGTCGTCAGCATCACGAACAGGATCGAAATGCCGTCAATGCCGATCTTGTATTGCATCGGTCCCAGCCACGGGACCTCGGTCACGTACTGAAAGTCCGCCGTCTCGGGGTTAAAGCCCATGAACACAATGGCCGACAGGATGAACACGAACACGGTCATGCCCAGCGACATGTTGCGCGCCAGACGGCGCTCCGGCTCGTCATCACCGCGCATGAACAACAGCACGAGGCCCCAGGCGGCGGGCAACCAGAGAACGAGGTTTAACAGAAACCCTTCATCGGTCATGTCAGTGCCCTCCCGTCGAGGCGACAGCGATAATCAGGGCAACTCCGCCGATCATTGCCAGCGCATAGTGGAAGAGATAGCCGCTCTGCAAACGACCGTAAAATCCGGTCAGCGTCGGGATCACACCCATCGACAATCCGTTGATTGCACCGTCAATCGTCGCCCCGTCGCCCTTCTTCCAGAAGAACCGGCCAACCCACATCGCGGGCTTGATGAAGATCCAGTTATACAGCTCGTCCATGTACCACTTGTTCAGCAGGAAGTCATAGATCGCGCCGGACCCTTCGCGGATCTTCGCCGCCGTTCCCGGACGCGCAATATAAATCCACAGCGCCATGCCGAGGCCGAGCAGCATCGCCACAAACGGCGCCTTCTTCACCCAGAACGGGGAATGGTGCGCCTCGTGGATAATGTGCTGTCCACCGGCAATCGAATGACCCCAAAAGTCATGCGCGCCGTCACCGATAAAGACATAGTTGAAAAAGATACCGGCAAGGATCGATCCGAAGAACAAAAAGCCCATCGGGACCAGCATGATATTCGGGCTTTCATGCGCGGCCTTGTAAACCTCGGGCGTGTTGTTGCGCTCGCCGTGGAAGACGAGGAAAATCAGACGCCATGAATAGAACGCGGTCATCATCGCAACGACAACCCCGACCCAGAATGCGAACAGACCGGCGTTGGTGTGCGCGGCATGCGCGGCCTCGATCACCATATCTTTCGAGAAGTAACCGGCAAAAGGCGGAACGCCGGTCAGGGCCATCGTGCCGACGATCATCAGCAGATAGGTCAGCGGAATGATATTCCACATGCCGCCCATCTTGCGGATATCCTGCTCGTCATGCAGTGCGTGGATGACCGAACCACAGCCAAGGAACAACAGCGCCTTAAAGAAGGCATGCGTAAACAGGTGGAACATCGCGGCTTCGTATGCGCCGACACCTGCCGCAAAGAACATGTACCCGAGTTGCGAACAGGTTGAATAGGCAACGATGCGCTTGATGTCATTCTGGACAAGGCCGACCGTCGCCGCAAAGAACGCCGTAAACGCCCCGATATAAGTGATGAACGTGCTTGCGCCGTCCGCCAACTCGTATAGCGGCGACATGCGGCAGACGAGGAAGACCCCCGCTGTCACCATCGTCGCGGCGTGGATCAGCGCCGACACGGGCGTCGGCCCCTCCATCGCGTCGGGCAGCCACGTGTGCAGCAAAAACTGCGCCGACTTACCCATCGCACCGATGAACAGCAACATGCCCAGCGTGTTGAGAATATCGAGTTCCCAACCGAGGAACATGAACGTCGATCCGACCGCGCCGGGCAGCGCCTCGAACACCGTGTCAAAGCTGAGCGAACCGAAGACGGCGAAGATACCGAAAATACCGAGGGCAAAGCCAAAATCACCGACGCGGTTGACGATAAACGCCTTCATCGCCGCCGAGTTCGCGCTGTCCTTATGATGCCAGAACCCGATCAGCAGGTACGAGGCAACGCCGACGCCCTCCCAGCCGAAGAACATCTGCACAAAGTTATCCGCCGTCACCAGCATCAGCATCGCAAAGGTGAACAGGCTCAGATAGCTGAAAAAGCGCGGCTTCGACGGGTCGTGCTCCATATAGCCCATCGAATAAACGTGGACGAGCGCGGACACCGACGTCACGACAACCAGCATCACACGGGTCAGCGTATCGACGCGCAGGGACCAGACGACCTCGAGGCCGCCGGAACTGAACCAGGTAAACCACGTAATGATCTCGGGATCAGCGGAATTGCCGCTGGCGAACACAATCCAACTCAGGACCGCCGAGGCAATCAGCAACCCGGTCGGAATAAGCTGCGCCATCCGGTCGCCGAGCGACTTGGCAAAAAGACCCGCCAGCAAACACCCGAGCAGCGGCATGAGGACAATCGCGGAAACCATGCGTTACCTTCCCACCGAACCGCAGCCCCGGACTTGATCCGGGGCCTCAGGAAACTGTGCGCTGAACAAAAAGGTCCCGCATCGCGCTTCGCTTGCGCGGGAAAGCGGGGTCTTGGCGAAAACTCGCATCCGCTCAGCCCTTCATCATGTTGACGTCTTCCACAGCAATCGTCCCGCGATTACGGTGGAAACAGACGAGAATGGCGAGGCCGATCGCGGCCTCGGCGGCGGCAACGGTCAGAACGAACAGCGTGAAGACCTGCCCGCCGATGTCGCCGAGATGCGTCGAGAACGCAACGAAATTGATGTTCACCGCCAACAGCATCAACTCAATCGACATGAGAATAATGATAATGTTTTTGCGGTTCAGAAAGATGCCGAAAACGCCGATCACAAACAGGACCGCGGCGACGCCGAGATAATGGGTGAGGCCAATCATTACAGGCTTCCTCCCGGTTTCACATCGCGCATAACGACGGCTTCTTTCGGATCGCGGTACATTTGGGTCAGGACATTCTGCTTCTTCACGCCGTCGCGGTGGCGCAGGGTCAGAACAATCGCGCCGATCATCGCGACCAGCAGGATCAGGCCACTGACCTGAAACGCGTAAACATATTTGGTGTAGATCACTTCACCCAGCTGCTGGGCATTGCCGACGCCGCGCGACATCATCTCAGCCGGACGGGCCGCATCGACCTCCTGCCACGCCAGAAAGCCAAAGCTCAGCTGCATCATCAGCACCGCGCCAATGGCGAGGCCGATGGGCAGATACTCGGCAACCCTGCCCCGCAACTCGGCGAAATCGACATCCAGCATCATCACGACAAAAAGGAACAGCACCGCGACCGCGCCGACATAAACGATCATCAGCAGCATCGCGAGGAACTCGGCGCCCATCATAACAAACAGACCCGCCGCCGAGAAAAACGCGAGGATCAGCCACAAGACCGAGTGAACGGGGTTCCGCGAAAACACCACCATAATGCCGGAAATAACGGCGGTTGAGGCGAACAGATAAAAGGCGAGGAGCTGGATCATCTGGACCTCACCGGTACGGGGCGTCGAGTTCGAGGTTCCGCGCAATCTCGCGCTCCCACCTGTCACCATTCGCCAGCAGTTTGTTCTTGTCGTAAAAAAGCTCTTCGCGCGTTTCGGTCGCAAATTCGAAATTCGGTCCCTCGACAATGGCATCCACCGGACACGCCTCCTGACAGAACCCGCAATAGATGCATTTGGTCATGTCGATGTCATAGCGCGTGGTACGGCGTGACCCGTCCTCGCGCGGCTCGGCATCAATGTGGATGGCCTGCGCCGGACAGATCGCCTCGCACAGTTTGCAGGCAATGCAGCGTTCTTCGCCATTCGGATAGCGGCGCAGTGCGTGTTCGCCGCGAAAACGCGGGGACAGCGGACCCTTCTCGAACGGATAGTTGATCGTCGCTTTCGGCTTGAAGAAATACCGCATGCCGATCCTGAAGCCTGCGATAAAATCGGCCATCAGGAAATAACGCGCGGCTTTGTCCAGGGGGATACCCATTCAGCTTTCCTCCGACGGCAGGACGGCTTCGATTTTAGCGGGTTCGGCTTCGGGTTCCGCTTCGGGCGTTGGCGCGGGTCCGTACCCACGGCCCAGATCGTGTGCCTCCTGGGTCATGGTCCAGGGCGGAATATCAAAGCCCTTCATCACGCCTGCGGTAATCACCACGAAGGCCAGCGACAGCGGCAGAAACATTTTCCAGCCAATCCGCATCAGCTGGTCATAGCGGTAACGCGGTACAATTGCCTTCACCATCGCAAAGAGGAAGAAGAAGAACGCCATCTTCAACACCATCCACAAAGGCCCGTCCGGCAAGAAAGGCACCGGCGACAGCCAGCCTCCGAAGAACAACAGCGAGGTCAACGCGCACATCAGGAAAATGGCGATATACTCGCCAGCCATGAACAACAGGAACGGCGTGGACGAGTATTCCACCTGATAGCCA
>CALGNW010000058.1 GCA_937958345.1 uncultured Neomegalonema sp.
CGGACGCATTCGCTTTGCGAATGCTCCTATGTCAACGCTTTGACCAGTTGCGCCAGATCGTCCGGCAAGTCGCTTTCGAAACGCAGGTCTTCTTTTGTCACGGGATGAACAAAACCGAGGGATTTCGCGTGAAGGGCCTGCCTCGGGAAACTGCTGAGTGCCTCGCGTAGCGGCTCTGGGAGGCTGGTCGGCGGAGTGCGCTGGCGGCCATAAGTCTGGTCCCCGACCAGCGGATGGCCGAGATGCGTGAGGTGAACGCGGATTTGGTGCGTGCGGCCCGTTTCCAGCCGGCACTCAACCAGCGAACACGGGCCGAGATCAGCGAGCCTTTTGAAGCGCGTGACGGCGCGGCGGCCATCATTGATATTGACCGCCATTTTCTTGCGGTCGGTGCGCGAGCGGCCAATCGTTGTCTCGACCCGCACCCAACCCGGCTCGAACGAAACCGCCGGAAGGCCCGCCATCCGCGCATCGGACCGGTCCGGCCTTCCCCAGACCAGCGCGGCATAGCTGCGCTCCAGGTCATGGGCCGCGAACTGAGCCGCAAGCCCCTGATGGGCCGCGTCGGATTTGGCAACAACCAGCAGACCCGACGTATCCTTGTCGATCCGGTGCACGATGCCGGGGCGCTTTTCTCCGCCGACGCCGGACAGCGTATCGCCGCAATGGGCCAGCAGCGCATTGACCAGCGTGCCGGTATACGCCCCCGGCGCGGGGTGGACGACCATGCCCGCAGGCTTTTCCACCACGATAAGATGCGCGTCCTCGAACACCACATCGAGCGGGATGTCCTCGGGTTCGGGCGCGGCGGGCAGCGGCGGCGGCACGGCAATGCGCAGCACCTCGCCGCCCTTGACTTTGCCCGACGCGTCCGTGACCGTCCCGCCCGGTCGGGACAGGCGCGTCACCGCCCCGCCCTCGATCAGCGCGCGGATGCGCGACCGGCTGAGACCGGGGGTTGCGGCGGCCTCGGTCAGCGCCTTATCCAGGCGCGATCCCTTTGCCTCGGGCGGCAAGGTCACTTCTATCGGAGCATCTGCATCATTCATGGCACGCGACTTACAACAATCCGAGCGCCTTCGCGACCACGATGACGACGCAATCGAACCGCCGCAGCTGCGCAGCTTTCGCCGCCTCGTCAGTCTGTTGATGGTCGTCATGATGATCGGCATTCTGGCAATCGCAGGGGCGCTGGTCTGGAAACTGACCCAACCCGAGGGCGGCGCGCCGGTTGTCGCGGCCACCGGCGAGATTGCCGTCGGCGAGGGCATCGAGGTGCTGAGCGTGTCGCGTGCGGGGCCGTCGTTGTTTTTGCTGGTCCGGGACAAGGCGACCGGCGCGCGCATGATCGAGGAGCGCCGCGCAAGCGACCGCACCCTTGTCGGCACTTTCAAACTGGTCCCGGCGCGCGGTGATTGAACGCAGCCAGCGCCGGACAGATATAAGACTTCCCTTTAACGAAAGTCAGCCATGAGCGCCGCCCGCAAATCCGCCGCCTTTCTTGAAGGATCCATCCTGCGCCACATCACCGTAATGTCGGCCAGTTCGGGGGCGGGATTGCTGGCGATTTTTCTGGTTGATTTCGCCGACCTGTTTTTCATTTCGCTGCTGGGCGCGGATGCCCTCGCGGCGGCGGTCGGGTACGCCGGAACAGTGCTGTTTTTCTTCACGTCAATCGGGATCGGGCTGGCCATCGCAATGGGTGCACTGACGGCGCGGGCATTGGGGCGCGAAGATACCGAGCGCGCGCGGGTCGTGGCCGGCAGTGTTGCCGCCATCGTCATCGGGATCGGATTGGTGCTGACGGCCATCCTGATCATATACGCGCCGACCTTTCTGACGTGGCTGGGCGCAACCGGCGAGGCGCATGCCTACGCGACGTCTTATTTGCGGATCGCGGGCGCGGGCACGCCGTTTCTGATGCTGGGCATGGCAGGCGGCGCGGTGTTGCGCAGCCACGGCGATGCACGGCGGGCGATGAACATTACGCTGTCCTCCGCGCTGATGAACGCCGTGCTGGACCCGCTGTTTATCTTCGGTTTCGGCTGGGGTCTGGACGGTGCGGCCATTGCGACATTTTTGGCGCGCGTGACGCTGGCGGTCGTCGCGTGGCGTCCGATCCTGACTCTCTATGACGGTGTTGCCCGCCCCCGTTTCAAAAGTGTGCTGAGCGACCTCGCGCCCGTCTTTGCCATCGCCGGCCCCGCCCTGCTGACCAATGTTGCGACGCCGGTCGGCAATGCGTTCATCACGCGCATTATCTCGGGTTTCGGGACCGAGGCGGTGGCGGGCTATGCCGTGATCGGCAGGCTGACTCCGCTGGCGTTTTGTCTGATTTTCGGACTGTCCGGGGCCGTGGGGCCGATTATCGGTCAGAATTTCGGCGCGGCGCGCATTGACCGGGTACGCGAAACGCTGGTCAAGGCACTGATGCTGGCCACGGCGTATGTCGTTGCCGTGTCGCTTGTCCTGTTTTTGCTGCGCTGGCCGCTGGCCGAGTTGTTCAAGGCGACCGATACCGCGCGGTCCCTGTTGTTCCTGTTTTGCGGGCCGCTGTCGCTCGCATTTATCTTCAACGCTGCACTTTTTACGACTAACGCAGCCTTCAACAACCTTGACCGCCCTTTCACGTCTACGGTAGTAAATTGGGGACGTCACACGCTGGGGACCGTGCCTTTTGCGTGGCTCGGTGCGCAGATTATGGGCGCAGAGGGCGTGCTGATCGGTCAATACGCGGGCGGGGCGATTTTTGCGGTTCTGGGTGTCTTTCTGGCCTTTCGGCTGATTGACCAGCACGATCCGCATACCCCGGCGACGGCGATCACACCGATCGAGCGGGTTCCGCAATCTCCGTTTAGCAACTGGCGGCCCTGATGCGCCGCCGCCTCGTCGTTTCCGACGAGGGTAAATTGACGATTTGCATTTTGCTCAACAAAGACATTTTCTGCGGCGGGGCCGGAAAAGTGTGAGGGGAAGGGGACTTAAGTGCATTACGAGCAAATGCAAAAGCTGATTGAGATACTCGCGGAAGAAACCCGCAATGCCGGATACGAGTATTCTGCTGACATGCTGAACATCGCCGCAGTGTCCCTACGGAAGGAAGCGGTGCTTTCCGAACAGTTTTCTCTCGATCATGGAACGGCCATCCACTAACGTCTGGTGTGTATGACCGAGCACAGACCTTCACGCGATATTCTGGACACGCTCGCCACAGTAGGCGAGCCGAAGGATATGACGGGGATCTTTGACTCAATCCGCGAGCACTACGGCATTGATAATATTGTCTATCACGCGGTCAACGTGCGTGGCCTGACCAAGGACGGCGCGTTTCTGCGGCTGACCTATTCCGACGAGTGGATCACGCAATACTACCAGCAGGACTACTTCAAGATTGACCCCGTCGTCGAAGAGGGCGCACGCGCCTTTATGCCGTTTCTATGGTCCCAGTTGGATTGGAGCAGCAAACGCCGTCAGGAGTTTATCGAGGACGCAACGGCGCATTCGGTCATGGCCGCCGGCCTGTCCGTTCCGGTGCGCGGCCCCGATGGCCAGCACGCGATTTTCTCGATGACGACGGATAGAACGGACCATGCCTGGGTCAGACAACTGCGCGCGCACCTGCCCGACCTGCACAGCATCGCGCATTCGGTCCACGAGGCGACGTTGCGGGTGGAAGGCGTCGCCGCGCCGGAGGCGATCTCGCTGTCAAACCGCGAGCGCGACGTCCTGCAATGGGCAGGGGCCGGTAAAACGACGGAAGATATCGGCGAAATCCTCGGTATCGCCGAACGCACGGTCCGGGTCTATCTGGACACGTCGCGGCACAAGCTGGGCGCTGCGAATCGCACGCATGCCGTTGCCCGGGCCTTGAGCCTGGGCCTGATTCATCCGCCGGATTGATCACGATTTTCGGGAACTTCTACTATAGGTAGCAATTTAGACGAATTCTCTTACAATTTTTAATTGTCAATTTTACGTTTGCACTCATAGGTAAACGTAGGAGCCGAGAATGACGATTCGACTTGTGAAAGGAATGGATCTTGAGGGCAGCGGCGATCTGTTGGGAGAGATGTTTCGCGCCCGCAAGCGTCTGTTCGCAGATCGGTTGGGATGGGACGTCACCGTCGACGATCGCGGTTGGGAGATCGACCAATATGATCCGATCAGCCCGCTCTATCTGATCTCGACCGATGAGAACGGCGCGCATCAGGGGTCGCTGCGCCTGCTGCCGACCACCGGCGATACGATGTTGCGGGATGTGTTCACGACGGCATTTGACGGGACGGTCATTGAAAGTCCGCTGATCTGGGAATGCACCCGGTTTTGTATCGAGAGCCAGAAGTCCGAAAAGATCAGCGCCGGATTGCATCGCGCAACCACGGCCCTGCTGCTGGGCATTTGCGAGACCGGATTGCGCGCGGGTATCCAGCAGATTGTCGGGGTCTTTGACCGGCGGATGATTCCGATCTACCGGCGCGGCGGCTGGGCCCCCGAGGTGATTGGCGAGAGCGGAAGCGGACGTGAGGCGGTCTACCTCGGCGTTTGGGACGTCTCCGAGGCCTATGCGGCATCGATCCGAAAGGCGGGCGGATTCAGCGGGTCGATCCTCGAACCGGAGTCGCGTCGCCGTGCCTCGCTGTTATTAAAAGCCGCTTAAACGGCTTTGTGACCGGACAGGACGCAAAGGGTCGGGAATGCGAGGCTGTTGGTGCAATTCCTGACCCGGAATGACCGCAAATGCCGGACAAGACATGCACGTCAGCGGTGCGGTTTCCGGTTTACGCAAGTGGCTCTAGCGTTCGGCGAGGGCATCCGCGAGCACGGCGCGGACCGCGCTCGCCTCGACGTCGCGCGTGACGAAGGCATCTCCGATATCGCGCGCGAGGATAAAGGCAGGCACACCGCCGACGACCTTTTTATCCTGACTCATCAACGAGATCAGGGTATCCGCATCGGGTAAATCGCCGTCAATATCCGCGAGCCGCGTCTTCATCCTCATGCCCGAAAGGTGTGCGCGAACGCGTGACGGCGTTTCCTGACTGCAATGGCCGAGACGGGCGGAAAGTTCGAACGCGAGCCCCATCCCAACCGATACGCCCTCGCCATGCAGCAGACGATCAGAGTATCCGGTCGCCGCCTCCAACGCATGGCCGAAGGTGTGGCCGAGATTGAGCAGCGCGCGGTCGCCGCGCTCGTGTTCGTCGCGGGCCACGATATCCGCCTTGGCCTGAACCGACCGCGCAACCGCCTCGACACGCAGGGTCTTGTCGCCTGCCGCCAGCGCGGGGCCATGCGCCTCCAACCATTCGAAAAACGGCAAATCGCCCAGCAAGCCGTATTTAGCGACCTCGCCGTACCCCGCAAGAAACTCGCGGCCCGACAGTGTGTCGAGCACGTCGATATCGGCCAGCACCAGATCGGGCTGATGAAATGCGCCGATCAGATTTTTGCCACTGGGCGAGTTGATGCCTGTCTTTCCGCCAACCGAGCTGTCGACCTGCGCCAGTAAAGAAGTCGGTATCTGAATGAACCGCACGCCGCGCCGCAGGATCGAAGCCGCAAACCCCGCAAGGTCTCCGATCACACCGCCGCCGAAGGCTATGACAACGTCGTCGCGTTCGACTTTGAGTTCGAGCAGGCTTTCAACCGTTCGTTCGAGCATCGGCCAGCACTTGGTGCGCTCGCCTGGTGGCAGGCGGATGGCGTGCGATTCGATGCCAGCCGCCGCCAGTCCGGCCTCAAGCGTCCCGAGATGCAGATCGGCCACTGTTTCATCGGTGACAATGACACTGCGGGGTCTTTTCAGGAACGGCTTGCAGAATGTTCCCGCCTCCGCGAGCAGGCCCGGCCCCACCATCACCTCATAGCTGCGCGCGCCCAGATCGACAGCGATTGTTCGGGTATCATCTCTCATGTCAGAACCAGATCGCCGCGGCGTTTAAGCTGACCGATAATCTCGTTCACCGCAATTTCGTGAGGCTCGTCCCGGCTGTACACTTCGATATTCGCCTCGGCGTAAACCGGATAGCGGACGTCCATCAGTTTGCCGAGTATCTCGCGCGGGTTGCCGTTCTTGAGCAGCGGTCTGTTCGACCGGCGACCGCACCGCTTGACGAGGACGTCCAAATCGGCGCGCATCCAGACCGTCGTTGCCTTTTCGGCCAGCAGCCTGCGCGTTTCATCATCAATAAACGCACCGCCGCCGGTCGCGAGGACATGCGGAGCCTCGTCCAGCAGGCGCGCGATCACGCGTCGCTCGCCGTCGCGAAACTCGGCCTCGCCGCGCGAATCGAAGATATCGGGTATCTTCATACCTGCGGCCAGCTCGATCTCGCGGTCGGCGTCCAGAAAGCGCGCCCCGATTGCCGTCGCAACCCGGCGCCCGATCGCACTTTTTCCTGCGCCCATCAGACCGACGAGTACCAGATGCTTTTTCAAATGCGCCCTGATTTTCGAGGGCTGTTCATCTTTCGCCATAATTTTCCATCACGACGAGGCAATACAGCCATTCCGCCACACGGGATCAATCGTTTATACGGAATTTCCGTATGACGCTTCCGCGTCTTTCCCTTAAGGCTATAGTCACGCGGGCGGTTGAATGAAAGAGGAATACGATGGGCCGGTTTTTGAAGTTTCTATTCCTGCTGGCCTTTGTCGCCGCACTCGGGGCCGTCGCTTATGTCTGGTTCACCGACGTGCCGCCGGTTCAGCGAGAGGTCGTTCAAAAGGTGACGAATGATGTTCTTTTCCAAAAGTAAGCTCGCCGCTCTGCTCTGTTTTGCTGCAACGCCGGTATTGGCACAGGAAACTGTGCTCGGCCTGCCGACTGCCGAGCCATTGGCGAACGAGCCCGTTACCGTCGAACCCGGTCAGGGTCTTCTTGATGCGGGCCGCATAGACGAGGGGATCGCAGCATCCGAAATCGGAACAGCAACCGCAGAGGCCGCTGGCCTCGTCGGATCGAAAGCCAGCGGCCTGCCGGAGACAATGTGGCAGGGATCGTCCGCAGCTGACGCGCTGTCCGCGGTCGATACCGCGGAACCCGGCGGGTTGTGGCGGGTGAACGCCCTACTCCGGCGCGCCTTGCTATCCGGCGCAATCCCGCCCGAAAATGCCGAAGGGTTACTGGCCCGCCGCGCTGCAGCACTGTTACGGTTCGGCGCGGCGGAAGAAGCCGCCAGCCTTGCCGGTGTTGCGGGATCAGCGGCCAACCTTGATCTGAGAAGGATCGGAGCCGAAGCCGATCTGATTATCGGACGCGGGGATGCGATTTGTAAGTCGCCCGCGATTTTGCCCAAAAACCTGCCGACCGCAGATCCTGATAAGTTCTGGACAACTCTGCGCGGATTTTGCCTGGCAAAGTCCGGCGATCCGCTGGCAGCCGTTGCCATCGGCGCCATGCGCGAGGTTGGCGGCGTTGACCCGCAGGATGCGGAATTGCTTGAGGCGATGATCGACGAAGGTCTCGCTGAATTTATCCCTACGCCGCGCGGTGAAGAGCTTACGCCCTTGCGGATTGCCGTCCTGCGCGCGATGGGACGCCCCGTCGGCGAACTGGTTGAGACGGCTCCTTTAAACATGCTGGCAGGGCTGTTCGCGCTTGAAAGCACCCCCGCGCGCGCCGCTGTAATTGCCGCAGAGAGACTGGAGGCCGCCGGGTCAATCTCGACCAAGTCGCTGGTCGACCTTTATCTGTTGCACGCGGAACGACTGGATGCCGCTGATCCTGTTGGTGCGCGTGCCAAATCGATCAAAAATGCCATCACTGCCAGCGACGCCGCCAGTATCGGGTCTTTTCTGATTGAGACCGCCGAGGCGCAAGGGGCCGAAGCCTACACCCGCATGGCACGCGCACTCGCGCCGGTCGCCGCGCAGTTGCCAACCTCTGCCGCCGGTGGAATGGGACCCGCCGGATATGCGATCCGCGATGCGCTGTTGCTTGACGGTCAAATCCAAGCGGCGGGACGCTGGTCGGATGCGCAGGGCCCGCGCTCGCTGCTCGACACAGCTGACACCAATGCCCTGTTTGCGATAGCGGACCCTGCCTGGCCCGGAGTTTGGCAACGGGAATGGGGCGATGCCTTGCGGGAACGCGCGCGGAATGGCGACGAAAATGCGCGGCGGGCTCTGGGCGCTCTGGCAGGATTGAAGATCGGCCCCGGCCCTGAATTGCCCAGTCAGGGCTATCTCGCCGATGCACGCGAGGGTCGTGTCGCCGAAGCAATTTTCGGTTCGTCCGCTGCGATCCGCGCAGAGAACCCGCCCACGGCGCGCACAATCGACACGATGATCCGCGCCCTGAGCATCGCAGGCCTCGGAGGGGATGCCCGTGCCATTGCGCTTGAAGCAATTCTCAAGGCCCGCTGGCAGTGACCCGACCGGACGACGCCGTCGCCGCCTTTCTGTCCAGCATGGCGGCAGAGCGCGGTGCGGCGAAAAATACGCTCGACGCCTATCGTCGCGACCTGTCCGACTATGAACAGGCGCTGATGCGATATGCGCTGAAACCTTTGACAGCCGCGCGTAACGACGTCGAAGGGTATATGGCCGGTCTAGCCGCCGGGGGCTTTGCCGCCACAACCCGGGCGCGGCGTTTATCTGCAATCAAGCAGCTTCATGCTTTCCTCTACGCCGAGGGTTGGCGCACTGATGACCCTGCAGCGCCTGTGCGGGGCCCAAGTCGCCCGCGCCGGTTGCCGAAGACGCTGTCGAC
>CALGNW010000059.1 GCA_937958345.1 uncultured Neomegalonema sp.
CTACCTGATGATCAAAACATTGCCGCGGGGCTGCTTTCAGACTCCCTGGCTCTTCGCCGCGTTGTTGACCCTGATGATGGTGTTTACCAATCCCAATGTCGGCACTGCGGCCCGGAAAAAGCAACTGCTGCCGGTTGCGGCAATAATCGTTCTGGCATCTGTATCCCGGCGGCGCATGCCGCCTGCGGAAATGCGGCGAGTCAGCCGCCCTTTGAAAGGGTCCGCTCATCCCCCTTTGGTCGAGGGCGGTTAACTGGCCCCGTCCTCCTAGCAGTGATATAGCGGCACAACACCCGCAATTATTTATGGATCGCGATATGGACATCGAATCCTTTGTTTCGGATCTGCCGAAGGCCGAGCTGCATCTGCATATCGAGGGAACGCTCGAGCCTGAAATGATGTTGGCGCTGGCTAAACGCAACGGTGTCACCCTGCCTTACGCGACCGTCGAAGACGTGCGCGCCGCCTATGATTTCGAGAATTTGCAGGACTTTCTCGATGTCTATTATCTCGGCATGTCCGTGCTGGTGACCGAGCGCGATTTTTATGACCTGACGCTCGCGTATCTCGAAAAAGTGCACGGGCAGGGCGTACGCCACGCCGAGATTTTCTTTGATCCGCAGGCCCATACCGAGCGCGGCGTCAGTTTCGAGACGGCACTGGGCGGCATCCGGTCTGCGTTGGACGAGGCGGGCAGGGCGATGGGCATAACCTCGCGCCTGATAATGTGCTTTTTGCGCCATCTGCCCGAGGAGGCCGCGTTCGAGGCGCTGGAATGCGCCTGCCGCCACAAGGACGCGATCTATGCGGTGGGGCTTGATTCGTCCGAGGCAGGCTTTCCGCCCTCGAATTTCTCCCGTGTCTTCGCCGAGGCCCGCGCGGCGGGGTTTGTGCCGGTGGCGCATGCGGGCGAGGAGGGGCCGGCGGCCTATGTCGAGGCCGCCTTGGACGATCTGCAGGTCGCCCGCGTCGATCACGGCAACCGCGCCCTTGACGATGCGGCGTTGACGGCGCGGCTGGCGCGCGAGCAAACGCCGCTAACCATGTGTCCGCTTTCAAACCTGCGCCTGAAGGGGATACCGGCGCTGAATGCGTCACCGGTAAAGCGGGCGCTGGATGCCGGATTGCTGGTCACGGTAAACTCGGATGATCCGTCGTATTTCGGCGGTTACGTGAATGATAATTATCTGGGCATCTATGAGGCGCTGGATCTGACGCCCGGCGATCTGGTGGCACTGGCGAAAAACTCGTTTGCGGCGTCTTTCATTGATGACAGCGCCAAGCAGGCCGGAATCGATGCGGTGGACATGTATGTCGAGCGTTTCCAGAGGTAAGATCAACTTTTACCAAAGCCCGATTCAAAAAGCCCTGCACCGGCGGTGCAGGGCTTTTTGATTTTGGTGGGCGGTGAGAGGCTCGAACTCCCGACCCTCTCGGTGTAAACGAGATGCTCTACCAACTGAGCTAACCGCCCTCAAAACCTGTCGTTCGGTCCAATGTTCCGCGCGACAGGAGCCAGTCTATAACGCTTTTATTGACCGATGATCAACAAAAACACGCCAGATTTTTTAAACTGATTTCGGCGGAGGCGGAACCGGTCCCACCCCCGCCGTAACCAGACTGAAAATATTAGTTGATTGCGTCTTTCAGGCCTTTTCCGACCTTAAATTTGGCCTGGTTGGAAGCCTTGATTTTGATCTTCTCACCCGTTTGCGGGTTGCGACCTTCGCTTTCTGCGCGGCGTGTCACCGTGAACGTGCCAAAGCCCAACAGTTTTACGTCGTCCTTAGCTTTGAGCGATTCTGTGATCACGTCGAACACGGCCTCGACAGCTTCTGCTGCGGCTGCGTTCGTCATATCGGTTTTCCCGGCCACTGCTGCGGCGAGTTCTTTCTTATTCACTGACATACCCTCTCAGTCATAATGGTGGGCGGAACTTAGGAAAACCTGAGGTTCTGTCAAAACAAAAAATCATGCGAGGAACCACTTTCCCTCGCATGACTCTTATATGCGCTTGTTAGTTGCAGCGCGGTTTCGCCTAGGCGTTGTATCCCGGAGCCGCCGAGCCGCCGGGCGCCACAGGCGGCATTGTGAACTGCGCTTCCGCTGCCTCCTGGTCGGCGGCGGTCCACTTAATCGCCTTGGGTTTACGCACGAGTGCGCGGGCCAGAACCTGATCGACAGAGGACACGGGAATGATCTCCAAGCCCTCTTTAATACTGTCGGGCATCTCTCTGAGATCTTTCTCGTTTTCCTCGGGGATCAGCACCGTTTTGATCCCGCCGCGCAGGGCTGCGAGCAGCTTTTCTTTCAGCCCGCCGATGGGCAGGACATTGCCCCGCAGAGACACCTCGCCGGTCATGGCGATATCCTTGCGAACGGGGATGTCCGTCAGCACCGAAACAATGCTCGTCACCATGCCGATACCGGCGGACGGTCCATCCTTCGGAGTCGCGCCGTCGGGGACGTGAACGTGTATGTCGACTTTTTCGAATTGCGGCGGTTTCACACCGAATTCCGGAGCCTTCGAGCGCACGAACGAAGACGCCGTGTCGATTGATTCTTTCATCACGTCGCCCAAAGTGCCGGTCGTTTTCATCCGGCCCTTACCGGGCAGCTTGACCGCCTCGATCGAAAGCAGGTCGCCGCCCACCTCGGTCCACGCCAGACCCGTGACCACGCCGACCTCGTCTTTTTCCTCGGCCAGACCGAAACGGAACTTCTTCGGGCCAAGCAAATCGTCGAGCATCTTCGCGGTGACCTTCACCGACTTGGCCTTGTCCTTGATGATTTTCGTCACGGACTTGCGGGCCAGCTTGGCAATCTCGCGTTCCAGCGAGCGCACACCGGCCTCCCGCGTGTACGTGCGGGTCAGTTCCAGCAGGGCGTCATCGGTGATCGAGAACTCTTTTTCCTTCAGGCCGTGGCCTTCGCGCTGTTTCTCGACCAGATGGCGTTTCGCAATCTCGACCTTCTCCTCTTCGGTGTAACCGGACAGACGGATGATCTCCATGCGGTCCAACAGCGGACGCGGCATGTTCATCGTGTTCGCCGTGGTCAGGAACATCACGTTCGACAGATCGTAGTCGACCTCGAGGTAGTGATCGCCAAAGGCTGCGTTCTGCTCGGGGTCCAGAACCTCGAGCATGGCTGACGCGGGATCGCCGCGAAAGTCCTGTCCCATCTTGTCGATTTCATCGAGCAGGATGATCGGGTTGGTGGTCTTGGCCTTTTTCATCGACTGGATGATCTTACCGGGCATCGAGCCGATGTAGGTCCGGCGGTGGCCGCGGATTTCGGCCTCGTCGCGCACGCCGCCGAGCGAGATACGAATGAATTCGCGACCCGTGGCTTTGGCGACAGATTTACCCAGCGAGGTTTTACCGACGCCCGGAGGACCGACCAGACACAGGATCGGGCCTTTCATCTTCTGCTGGCGCTGTTGAACCGCAAGATACTCGATAATGCGCTCTTTGACCTTTTCGAGACCGTAGTGATCGGCGTCCAGAACCTCCTGCGCCGCATTCAGATCCTTTTTGAGGCGTGATTTCTTGCCCCACGGGATCGACAGCATCCAGTCGAGATAGTTGCGCACCACCGTTGCCTCGGCGGACATCGGCGACATGTTGCGCAGCTTCTTCATCTCGGCCTGGGCCTTCTCGTAGGCCTCCTTGGACAGCTTGGCATCCTCGATCCGGGCTTCCATCTCGCCCAGCTCGTCCTTGCCGTCCTCACCCTCGCCCAACTGGACGACGGTTTCCGCCGGCATTTTCTTGTTCAGCTTGGAATAATTCTCAAATTGTTCGACCACAGAACGCATCAAAGCCCCGGCTTCGGGCCCTTCAGCCGTCTTTTCCTCGATCCGCTCGATTGACGCCA
>CALGNW010000060.1 GCA_937958345.1 uncultured Neomegalonema sp.
GTCCGTGTTGAGGGAAAACTCCGTCAGACTGATGCAGTAGACTGCTCGCGCGCTGTGTCATTGCTGCAGCGACCCGAGTTTGTCGGGTACGAGATCCACAAATCGGATCGGGTCGTATACAGCTATTATGCGCCGGACGGCCAGTCCACGATGACCGGTGTGCTGAAATCGGCGACCGATCGTGCCGGCCGGCGTTACCAGAAAAACGATGTCATCAACATCCGCATCAACGCACGCGACCCTTCTAAATCGGAAGTCATTTAGAGTGCTGTGCGGAATTTCGGAAACGGAAGCCGCACTTTGATTGTGCGCTTCCGATATCTTTTCGATTCCGATTATCCGCCCGCTACGCAGAGTAAAAATCGGTTATCCGCGCGCCTAATAAGCGGCGTCTAAAGAAACTTCTGAATTGTCATCACAAATTTAGACCAGCGCCGCCTCTGTCGCGGCCCGAACGTCCTGCTCAGTCACTTCGGGTGCAAGTTCGACAATCTTGAGACCGCCATCAACCACATCAAAGACGCCGAGGTTAGTGATGATGCGATCAACGACCGCCGTTCCTGTCAGAGGCAGCGTGCAGCTTTTCAACAACTTGCTGTCACCATGCTTGGACGTGTGGTCCATGATTACGACGACCCGCTCGACACCCGCGACAAGGTCCATCGCGCCGCCCATCCCTTTGACGAGCTTTCCCGGAATCATCCAGTTCGCCAGATCGCCATTCTCGGCGACTTCCATAGCGCCTAGAATGGCCAGATTGATATGCCCCCCGCGGATCATGCCAAAGCTGTCCGCCGACGAAAAATAGCTCGTCCGGTCCAGTTCGGTAATCGTCTGCTTCCCCGCATTGATAACGTCGGCATCCAATTCGGCTTCGGTCGGAAACGGGCCCATGCCCAGCATGCCGTTCTCTGACTGGAGCGTCACGTCCATGCCCTCAGGAATATAGTTCGAGACCAGCGTGGGAATCCCGATCCCGAGATTAACGTAAAATCCGTCTTGCAGTTCTTTTCCGGCGCGTTCCGCCATCTGGTTGCGATCCCAAGGCATCGGCAATTCCTTTTAATTCTCTGTCAGTTCATCTTCATTGATAGAAGCCAGCAAGTCGTCCCAGCCATCGGCCGGTTGCATCGCAAGCGCCGATTGAATGAAGGTTGATAGGTTGGTTGCACTCGCCGCAAGGTATGCTGCAACAAGCTCCGGATGGTCCTTGGCGTATCCGCGCCCGAAGAGTGCATCGAGCTTGGCCACCGCCGCATCCAAAAACTCGTCCGTGTAACCCGTCGCCGCGTCACCGGCCATGGTTTCCTCGTCGAAGTTCATCATCTCAGGCAACCCGGAGCGTGCGCTGTTCAATGCGCTTTTCGTGCTGGCCCTGAACAATCCGCTGAACGAAAATGCCCGGTGTGTGGATCAGATCAGGGTCGAGGCTGCCGGTGGGGACAATTTCTTCAACCTCGGCAATTGTTACCTTGCCCGATGTTGCGCAGAGCGGATTAAAGTTCCGGGCGGTTTTTCGATAGATCAGATTGCCCTGCTCGTCGCCCTTCCACGCCTTTACAATGGCAAGATCAGCGCGAATGCCTTTTTCAAGAATGTAAGTTTCACCGTCAAAATCTTTATGCTCTTTGCCTTCGGCAATGACAGTTCCAACGCCGGTTTTTGTATAGAAGCCCGGAATTCCTGCACCGCCGGCGCGCAGGCGTTCGGCCAGCGTTCCCTGGGGATTGAACTCAAGTTCCAACTCGCCGGAAAGATACTGACGCATAAATTCGGCATTTTCGCCGACATATGACGAAACCATCTTTTTGACTTGCTTGGTCTGAAGCAAAATTCCGATACCGAAGTCATCGACACCCGCGTTGTTCGAGTAGAACGTCAGATCCTTTGTAGCGGCCTGTTTGATCGCTTCCAGAAGGTTTTCGGGAATCCCGCAAAGACCAAACCCGCCAGCGGCAATGCTCATGCCATTAGACAAAACGCCTTCCAGCGCCGAAGCCGCGCTTTCGTAAACTTTTTTCGCCATGAGTGTTTCCCATTTCGCAGTGCAATATCCGATTATGTACCGCTGCGCTGTCAGAAGTGCAATCCGCTGTTGAACTCAAAACTGTTCGGGGCGCACAACCTGAACGTCAGAGACGGTAACAATCCCGATCTGCTTTGATACCAAAGCAAACAGCGGCGTTAGAACCTCATCGACCCGCGTCTCATCGAGGATGACGACAACCTGAACAACGGAACCGACCCTGCCGACCAGTCCGTCCCGATGCCAGCTGCCATCCTTACCACGCCCCGCCAATGCAGGAAGGACGGTATAACCGCCCGTCTCCGCACTATCGAGGATCGCGATAACGCGGTTCATCAACGGCGCCTCGACCATTATTTCTATTCTCTTCTTGGGATAGGTTTTCATGGTCAGACCTCAATGAATTGCGCGCGCAAGAAAGATATAAAGCGGGATGCCAATGGTCAGATTGAACGGGAATGTAATTCCCAGCGACAGAGGCAGGTAGATCGACGGTTTCGCCTCGGGCAATGCAAGGCGCATGGCCGCCGGCACGGCGATGTAGGACGCACTTGCGCCCAGCGTCGCCATCAGCGCACTCCCGCCAATCGACAAACCGATCGCCCACCCGCTGAAAAGGCCCATTGCTGCGCCGATCAAAGGCATATAGATGCCGAACAGGAGCAGAGACGGGGTAAAGCTGCGCCTGCCCTCTCGCAAACCGCGCCCCGCAATCAAGCCCATATCCAAGAGGAACAGGCACAAGACGCCCTTGAATGGCGCAACGATGAAGGCCGAGATTGATTCAAGACCTTCCGCACCGGAGATAATTCCGATGAAGAACGATCCCGTAAGGATAACGATAGAACCGTTCAGGCCAACCTCGCGTAGCGTGGTTGCATCAAGTGATGCGCCCTTCCCGCGGGCCAGCCAGAGCGCAACAAAAATTGCCGGAGTTTCCATGATCGCAGCAACCGCAACCATGTACCCTTCTGTCTCTAACATCAGTTCTTGAAGGGCCTGGGAGGCGGCCAGAAATGTTACGATTGAAATTGAGCCGTAATGAGCGGCAACAGCAGCAGCATCAACCCGTGAAAGACTTGTAGTCCGCGCCAACAACTGAAAGGCGATGAGAGGAACCGAGGCGCTTAAAACAACACCCACGATCAATGCCAGAACCATTGTCAGGTCGACACCGTGCTCGGACACGCCGACGCCGCCCTTAAATCCGATTGCGAGCATTAGATAGAGCGACATGCCCTTGGCGATCGCCTCGGGAACATTCAGGTCAGAGCGCGTCAATGCCGCCAAGAGCCCGAGGATGAAAAACAAAATCATCGGCGTTGTAAGATTTGATACCGCCAGCCCGATCACTGAATCCATTTTACTTCCTTTTTTAGTGCCGGGATTTGACGCGGAACTATCCCGTTCGGACAGAAAAGCCCGCTCACTTCAGATCATCGGTTCCTAAAACGTCGTTTGGCCGCGCCATGGCATACCGCGTTACCCATATCAGCCTTTCCTGCGCCCGTGTTATCGAGACGTAAGCGAGGCGTTTCCACAATGGCAATCCGGCTTCGGTTCTGTTGGCGCGCGCTGCCGCGTACAGATCCGGCGCGAATACCTGCACAGTGGGCCACTGCGAGCCTTGCGCCTTATGTATCGTGCAGGCTGCGCCGTGAAGAAAGGCGGCCCCCATTCGTGCGGCGGTCGGGATAATCGGTTCAGCGTCCTGACGTTCAATCTGAATGATAGCCGCAACGGAAAGACGCGGAGCCTCGGCGCCATCGACGTACAGTTTCGCGAAGCCGGGCTTTTTTCCGGGGCCGAGATAAAAACTCTGAGCGCCCTTTACCAGACCCGCTTGTTCCAGTTCAATGCGCTTCTTGCGCTGTTTCGCGGGCAATTCCGCGCCGTCGCAAATCAGCGGTTCTCCCGGTGAAAGCATACTCTCGCCCAAACCGTAGGCCGTTCTGAACGCCCAGATTAAACGTATCCTTGTCGCGTTTCGCCACACGAGCATGGGCGAGCGGGACATCAGTACCGGGTCGGCGCGCGGCGCGATGACAACGCGGTCATCCTTTTCGGCAGCCTGGCGTACCAGCGCCTCGAACCCCGAGAAATCCAGTGCCGGATCGGCCAGTGAATACGCCAAGTCGATGATCGGATTTCCGGCCTCCTGCCGGAAAACCCGCGACAGCATCGCCTTTGACGGCTCGGGTAGTTTGTCGAATGGCATTTCGCCGGATTCGCCTACGGGCGCAAGTTGTGCAGGATCGCCGAAAAGGATCAATGTCCCGAAAACAGCGCGCAAGTCGTCTAACTGTTTTTGATCGAGCATCGAGGCCTCATCGACCAAGCCGATGTCAACCGCGTCGTCCCGCCTTGCCCAACCCGTGATGAATTCGGAACCGCGAACGCCAACTGTCGCCAAAGCCGCAGGGACGGATTGAGTTTCCAGATAGTATTCCAACGCACGATCCAGTGCCTCGTCCGTCAGCAGCTCGTGTTTCGGCCTGTCACCTTTGCCCTTGTCCCGCAACCATTCGGCTACTTTTTCGTATTCCGGGTCATAAACCGGCGTGTAAATAATCCGGTGGAGCGTTGTCGCCGCGACGCCGCGCTGGCGCAGAACGCTCGCGGCCTTGTTGGTCGGTGCAACAACCGCAAAACTGCGTTTTCCCGCGCGTTGTCCCTCGCCGTCCGGCCCAATCTGAATCGCATCCGCATCAAGCAAGGCCTGCGTGAGCATTGCCAAAAGTTGCGTTTTACCGGAACCGGCCTTGCCGAGGACAGCAAAAACGCGCCCCAACTCAGGATCGCCGTCACCAGCGGTTCCCATCGCCTGCGAGGGAGCGCCGGCTATCGTTAGTCCGGCTAGTGCTATAAGCTCTGCCACACGCGTATATGCGTCGTCCTGATCGTCAGACAGTTCGACCTGATGAAGCTCTGGGAGCGCCTCTTGCTCCGGCAAACCAAGATTTAGGGCCGCTTCGTCCATAGCACGGGTCCAAACGATGTTCGATACGTGTTCCTGTCACGTCCGGGCGTCTGTTACAAGTGCCGCAGAGTCATTCAGGCTGTACAGCTACCGCCGCCCAACACACAGAATTTTGCGCAATGTGCATGGTTCAACTTGATCGGCTTCTCTGCCTCTTTCAGCGTCGAACCCAACTCGAATTCATCATCATAGGCCAGCAGCGTGCAGGCAAGAACGGCGGGTTTAGCAGCGCCGCGGCGCTTTACGACCATCCGCGATGTCGCGCACATCACATCCTTCGGGTCGATATCGAGGATACCCCAACAGGCCGTCGTAATCTCCGGCACTTCGGCCTTTTCGTCCATCTCCGGGAACAGGATGCATCGCGACGGATCATGCGCATCGACAGGGACACCCTCGGCAGCGAACATTTTCTGATATCCGTCGCGCGCCTCGGTCTCTGTTTCCCCCCAACAGGTTCTACCTGCTGCGTCCAACCGGAACCCCTGTTTCGCAAGCCAGCGAACGCCCTCCATCGCCTTTGCAAACGATCCCGCTCCGCGTTCGGTGTCATGGAGTTTCTCGCTGTAATGATCGAGCGAAATTCTTAGGGTCAGCTTGTCACCGAAGCGCGACAAAAGTTCGAGAAGGCCTTTTTGAACGCGAGGCCGCATCATGGGTTGCATCGCATTCGAGAGGATCAATACACGGTACCCGCGCGAAAGCGAAGCTTCGGCCATCGCGATCATATCGGGGTTCATAAAAGGCTCGCCGCCGGTGAATCCGATTTCCTCAACAGGCCACCGCTGCGGAGCGACTTTTTTCCGTACGTCAATCTGATCAAGGAAATCGGTGAGCTCTGCCGTCGTAATATAGACAAGCGCATCGTTCGTCGGGCTGGAGAGAATATAACAGTTTTCGCACTCGATGTTGCAGAGCGTTCCTGTGTTAAACCAAAGCGTTTGTACACCGGCCAGAGGAACGCTTGCCCTTCGTTCACCCTTTGCTGTGATGTCGGGATCAGAAAACTTCTCCGCCGGCACATTCGCAGGGGTGTCTGATGCGGGAACGTCACCTTCAGGAACTTCCGTATCGCGTCGATAGTCCATAAAAACTTACCACCTTCGGCACTGCAATCTTACTCTATCGGCTAAGCTCCGACGCGGAATGTGTCAATCGCTGCGCCGTCCGATAACGGTTCTGTCAACCGAGTTTGAGCGAATTGTGACCGGCAAGTTCTGCCTCGTTTTCACCGCGAAACTGCGTTTTCTTAGCGACACGAGACACCGATCTGCGTATATCGTCCAAAAAATACAGGCAAACGGCGAGCATGGCTAAACAGCGTGGATTTTTCTCCTGGTGGTTCGGAGAACTGCGGGAGGTCTTTTCGGGACGGGCTGTTCCCGTCTACGCTCTTGCCTTGTCTGCTCACGAAGTGGCGCTGATCGAAAAGGGCGTTGATACGCCGCTCGGCGTTGTGGATACGCAGGCAGATGACTGGCTGGAGCGGATAGAAGGGCTGCGGTCCCGCATCCTGCGCCGCAATGGCAGAAATCCGCTGGTAGAAGTCCAGTTGCCCGCAGAACAGGTGATGTTTGCGAAGGTGAAACTCGGCAGCGCGAAAAATCCGCGAGAAACCGCATCGTCGATGATCAAAGACCTGACAGGGCAGGAAGCTGAACAGGTGACGTTTGATCTGGCCAACAAGATCGACGCCAATGGAAGCACTGTCATCGCTATCGCACCTGCAACGACCGTCGCAGAAGCGGCACGCTATGCAACCGATTGGGGATTTGAACCGGCGCGGGTCACCAGTATAGAAGCACCGAGCGCATTCCGTCGCGGGCCCGATTTTGAGCATGGCGGGGTAAAAACCGCCGGTTCGAAGCTGCCGAAAATTGCCGCCGCGCTTGCGGTGCTGGCGATAATTTTAACCGGTGCAGCCGCGATCCGCGCCCTGCAGCATCGCGCCGTACTGACCGACGAGGCACAGGCTGGCGCGCGCTCGATTATTGCCGAGGATACAACGATCAGCGAAAGCGAGTTGGCGCTAGCAGAATTCGCCCATGCCGCCGCAGCCGCAACTGATCTGCGCGACGTGTCAATGCCGGTTTGGCGGTTGCTCGCCGAGGTCGCCTCGATAATACCGAGCGACGTTGTCCTCACGGGATTCCAATATAGAGCCGGGCAAATCATCTTGCGCGGTACGACGGCATCCACAGTCTCGCTCGAAGAGGCGCTGGACCGCTCGCCGATTTTCAATGCGCCCACGCTGTCGAGTACAGGACGGTCCGGAAGCGGGCGGGCCGAATTCGAAATCGAAGCAACCGTCGATGAACGGAGCATCCGATGAGTGCCGGAGGCAGAAGCCGCGCAGCAGCGATTGCGTTATTGGCCGGTGTTGTTGCCATCGCAGGGGCTGCGCTGGTTGTGCCTGCCGGACTATATTGGTCAAAGACCGGAAACATTATAAATGACGCGCGCTCGAAAATGACACGTACCGACCGCCGTGCAGATGCACGTGCCGCTCTGACAGGGCAACTCGATGAATGGCAAGACTTCGTCACAACTCCTGTTTCCGGTTTTGTACTGCACGCCACGGACGAAGCGGCGAGCAATGCGATACAAGAACGGATTGACAATATATTCAAAACATTCGGCGGCGACCTGAACACCGTGACCGCAGAGGCGCAAACCGGTCCCCGTGATGGCGTGCGAACCATCGCGATATCGGTGGAGGGCCGCCTGCCCCGTGCTAACCTTGCTCCGTTTCTGACAAAGCTGGAAAGCGAGCCCGCCTATATTATCGTCACCGAATTCGACGCGAGAAAAATGAAGAACGAGACGCTGAAGCTTTCGTTCAAAGGCGAGGCGTTCCGTCTGTTGGAGCCAGCGTTATGAAAAAAGACGCATGGTATGCCGCCATTGCTGCCGCAGGTTTGTTCTGTGCTGCCGGGCTTTACGGTCTCATTACCGCGCCACAACTAGCGGACCCGAAAGTTACAGTGCCGAGGGCAAAGCTGACAGCCTCCCTGCCCTCCCCGCCAAGCTTTGAGGTGGACCGGAACCTCGTATCCAACGCCGAGACGATTCTGCGGGAGCGTGACCCGTTCGTGCCAAGGGCCACCGATGAAGCCGCCGTTCAACGGGGACTGAATTTGCCGAAACTGGCGCCGCCGGTTCGTTTCTCGGAACCCGGGGAGCAAGCAACTGTGCGCGCTGCTGCTGCGCCGCCCGAAACGACGCCTGCCGTCCTTGCTCCGCAAGAACAAAGCCCCCTCGCCCCAGCGCCCCCTCGCGTCTCGCAACAGGCGCAGGGAAGCCTGACGCTGCGCGGTGTGTTCCCCTCGCCCAGTGGAGGGCGGGCGCTCGTCGCCATGCCTGACGGGCGCGTTGTCAGTGT
>CALGNW010000061.1 GCA_937958345.1 uncultured Neomegalonema sp.
ACCTGATCGGGTTTGAGCAGGTTTAATGCGCCGACATTTGTGGTGGATGGCACAACGACCCGCGCACCGCCCTCGGCCAACCGCTCGCAGAACAGCACACCCGAATCGCCGTGATACAAACACCCGTCGATATGGCTCGACACCACCTTGACCAGCGACGTTGCGCCCAGCATCCGCGCCGCGCCCGTGACAATCTCCATCGCCATCCGCGCGCCTTGCGTGTTTGTTTCTCCTGCGAGAATGGCCTGTTCGTCTGGTGTGAGGTTCAGCATTGCCAAAATCGAATATGTTGACGCGAAGGTAAGTTTGCGCGAAGCGTGGCGGATGCAAGAGCCGCGCGCAACGCTGGATATTCTGTCAGACCCGATTTGCCCCTGGTGCTATATCGGTAAGGCGAAACTCGACCGCGCTTTGGCGCAACGTCCCGATCACGGTTTCGAGGTGTTCTGGCGTCCTTTTCAGCTTAATCCTGATATGGCGGCGGGCGGTATGGATCGCACCGAATATCTGGAGACAAAGTTCGGCGGGCCGGAGCGTGCTCAGGCCATCTACGGCCAAATCCGCGATGCGGCGGGCGCGGCAGGTCTGAATGTCAATTTCGACAAGATCAAACGCACGCCTAACACCTTCGACGCTCATCGCCTGATCCGGTGGTCCCGTTCCGGCGGGCATCAGCAAGCCGTCGTTGACGCGCTGTTCATCCGCTATTTTGAGCGCGGTGAAGACATCGGCGACCGCGATGTCCTGATCGAGGTCGCGCGCGAGGCCGGTATGGACATTGCGTTGCTTGAAAAACTCTACGCCGATGATGCGGATCGCGAGATGCTGACGACTGAAGAGGCGCAGGCGAGGCAGATGGGCGTGTCCGGTGTCCCGATGTTTGTTCTTAACCAGAAATACGCCTTATCCGGCGCGCAGGAAACGAGTGCGTGGCTTGATGTGATTGACCGCATGGCGGCTGAAGGGAATCTTGAGCAGCCGCCGTCGCCATGACGGGTGTTGCGTTACCCTGCCGATGCGCGTAGCAGCGGTGTAAATTTGACGCTCCGCTATTCAAGCGAGCAACTGAGGAAAGTGAGTCCGATACAGGGGCTCAGCGCGTGTCCATGAACTTTAAAGTCGTTACGAATACGGAAGATCTGGCTGAAATTTGCCGGGCTTATGCCGCCGCTCCCTACGTAACGGTCGACACTGAGTTCATGCGCGAGAGGACGTATTGGCCGATCCTGTGTCTCGTCCAGATTGGTCGTCCGCAATTTGAAGGTGAGAGTGACAGCGATTGGCAGCGGGACGGCGCGTGCATCGTTGATCCGATGGCAAGTGGCATCTCGCTGGAACCGCTGTTCGAATTGATGGCAGACGAGAACGTCTTGAAGGTCTTTCACGCGGCGCGTCAGGATGTCGAGATATTCCAGAACCTTGCGGGCGCGGTCCCCGTGCCGCTCTATGATACTCAAGTCGCGGCGATGGTGTGCGGGTTTGGCGATCAGGTCGGGTACGAGACGCTGGTGCGGAAAATCGTCAATGCGTCGCTGGATAAGTCCAGCCGCTTTACCGACTGGTCGCGCCGTCCGCTGAGCGAGAAACAACTGCACTATGCGGTGGGCGACGTGACCCACCTGCGCGAGATTTATGAAACCTTGTCCGGGCGCGTTGCCTCGGCGGGCCGCACGGCCTGGGTCTCCGAGGAAATGGGCATTCTCACCGACCCGGCGACCTATGTGACCGAGCCTGCGGATGCGTGGAAGCGCCTGAAAATGCGGAACCCGACCGCAAAACTGCACGCGGCGGCCTGTGCGATGGCGGCATGGCGCGAGCAGGAGGCACAGCGCCGCAATGTTCCGCGCAACCGCGTCATCAAGGATGATGCGATTATGGAACTGGCGGCCTCGCGCCCGAAGAACCTCGAGGCGCTGAATAAAAGCCGCCTTCTGACCCGTGAAAACCGCGGCGGCGAGGCGGCTACGTCTATTCTCGCGGCGCTGGCAGAGGTCGAGTCCGGCGCGGCCCCCGACTTGCCGCGCCCCAAGGAAAACCCGCGCCCGACGGCGGGACAGACGGCCCTTGCCGAGTTGCTGCGCACGCTGTTGCGTGCCAAGGCCGCCGATGCCGATGTTGCCCCGCGCCTGATTGCCTCAACCGCCGAGTTGGACCGTCTCGCAATCGAGGCGGACCCCGCCGATTTGTCCGCGCTTCAGGGATGGCGGCGCGAGGTGTTCGGCAACGACGCGCTGCGGTTAAAGCGGGGCGAGATTGCGCTGTCGGCGGGACCGCAGGGCGTGCATGTCGTCGACCTGCAATGAGGGTCGGCATTATCGCAGGCTCGCGCGAGGCCGATCTGCTCGCAGGACACCTCTCCGACGTAACCTTTTTTGACGGCGGCGACCTGCCCGATGCCTTTGGCGTCGATGCGATCATTGATGCCTGTCACCCGTGCGAGGCGGAAACGCCCGCGCTGGTGGCTTCGCTGTGCGACGCTCAGGAAATCCCGTATCTGCGGTTGCGGCGTCAGCCGTGGGAACCGCTGGCACAGGATGCGTGGCTTCATGCGGTGAATGCGGGCGATGCGGCGAATATCCTGCAGCCGGACTGGAAACGGGTTTTCCTGTGTCTGGGCGAGGCGGACCGCCGCCCCTTTATCTATGACAACTATCGCTGGTTCCTGATCCGCACCAGCCAGCAAAGCGCCGGGGCGATGCCGCCGAGTTACGGTCTGACGTCGAAAGAGGGGCCTTTCCTCGTCGAGCAGGAAATCAATCTGATGCGCTACCATAAAATTGACGTGCTGATCACGCGCAATGCTGGCGGTAAGGGCGCTGTGCCCAAGGTTTCTGCGGCACGCGCCATCGGGATGCCTGTCGTCATGGTCGCCCGTCCCGAAGCGCCGGGGCCGGAAGTCGCCACGATTCGGAAAGCAATCGCATGGTTGGGAACTGTCGGGCGGCACTGATCGGTTCCGTCCTGCTGGTGCAAGGCGGTTTCGCCGCACAAGCCGCCGATATTGCCGTCGAGGTATCGGGCGGAGCGGTTTTGACGGCCACGGACGCGGATGCCCTGCGCCGCCCCGCATCACTTACCAAGCTGATGACGGCCTTTGTTGCGTTCGAGGCGATGCAGGCGGGCGAGATCGACCCTGACACCCCCGTCACCGTCTCGAAATTCGCGGCGGACCGGCCACCGGTCAAACTGCGTCTGCGGGCGGGATCAGAGATCGCCTTTGCCGAGGTGCTGGGCGCGGCGGTTGTCGGATCAAAAAACGATGCGGCGGTTGTCGTCGCCGAGGCGGTATCAGACAGCGAAACCGGCTTTGTCCGGCGCATGAACGCCGCCGCCGCGCGCTTGGGCATGACCAACACACGATTCGCGAATGCCACCGGACTGCCTGCTGCCGGACAACAGACTACCGCCCGGGATATGGCGCTGTTATCCCGCGCCCTGCTGCTGCAATTTCCCGAACGCGCCGGGTTGCTTTCGCGCCGTTCGGTTACGGCGCTGGGCCGCCGTGTCCCGACGACCAATCCCCTGTTCGGCAGAGTAGAGGGCGCGCAGGGCTTGAAGACCGGTTTTACCTGCGCGGCGGGATATTCCATCGCGGCTCTGGTCGAACGCGAGGGGCGTCGCGTGATCGCGGTCACGCTGGGCCATCGCCGCAAGGCCGACCGGCTGCGCGCCGCACGGGGCCTGATCGACGCGGCCTTTCAATTGCCTGCGACGGCCCGGGTTCTGGCCGCCGCCCCGCCGGTGAAGGGCACGCCGCCCGATATCGGCGCATGCTCCGGCGCACCTGCCGCCCTGATGGCAACGGATATCTCGCCCGAGGAAAAGGCGCTCTATGCCGCCGAACTGGCAAAGGCCCGCTCGCGCGTGAATTGGCAGACGGCCCGGCCGGAAATCGGGACAGCCGCGCCTCCGGTCGTCCGCCGCACGATTCGCGCTCCGGCTCCCGTTGCACCGCCCCCGCCGCCGCCGCTTTCCGGCTGGGGTGTGTTTTTAGGGGCGCACCCGACACCGGCGGCGGCGCAGTCGCATCTGAAGGCGGCCCATCGCAAGCTTGGCCTGCGCGGAACGATTCGAACCGAGCGGCGGCAGCGCGACGGACGGGTTCTGGCGTTGATCTACGGCCTCGATCAATCGACCGCCTCGGCGCTGTGCAAGGCAACGGCACGCTATTGCCTGACGATTTCTCCGGCGAGACTGCTGAATAAGCGGGCGCAATGGCGGCGATAATGGACGTTGCGCCCCCGACACACTAAGTCACGGGGTCGGTGTGAGGGAGAAACGTCCATGACCGCAGAGACTTTTGACGAGCTGGTCGAAAACTTCGAACTTTTTGACGATTGGGAAGAACGGTATCGCTATGTCATCGACCTCGGCAAGCAGATGCCGGCTTTCCCCGACGCGCTGAAAACCGATGCCACCCTTGTCGAGGGCTGTGTCAGCCGTGTGTGGCTGGACGAAAAGATCACCGGCGAGGGGCCGGAGGCGATCATCGAATTCGAGGGCGACAGCGACGCCTTTATCGTCAAGGGACTGATTGCGGTCCTGCAATCGCTGTTCTCGGGACAGACGGCGCGCACCATCCTTGATACCGATGTCTCGCAACAGCTTTCGCGCATTGACCTGTCGGCTCATCTCAGCCCCCAGCGCAGCAACGGGCTGAATGCGATGGTGGGTCGGATCAAGGGTTTTGCGAAAGATCAGGTTTAACAAACAGGCGGCGATCCGTGCGGTCGCTGGTCTGTTAACCTTGTTGTATCAGTTTATGCCGGAAAGGGCGGTATCCGCCCGGTCCGATTTCAGATCAGACCGTATGCGGCCCAGTCGATTGTGACGGTCGCCTCAAGAATTGCGATCCCTGAATCGAGACACAATCCGATGTTGATGGCGACCAATCGCTCTGCCCAGCTCATAAGGTCCCCCGACCGTTAATCTGTATGCGGATCACATGTTGTCCCATGGGACAATTCTTAACTCAAGGTTAAAATTCTTTCGTTGGTTAACGGTGCTTTGGCCTTGTGAAATAGGACGTGTTCTGTAATGTTTCGGGACGGTAAATAGTTAACGGAACAACGCGCGAAAACACGATGAGCGTTGGGATTGAGAACCGTATTCGACGTTCGCCCTCAGGGTAAGGGATGACGCGATACAGCGCGCAGCAAACGCTGCCGCAGGGAGCGTGGGGAGCTTTTGCGTGGCGGCACTGAGAACGATTTCTCCGTCGGAGTTCGTGCGTCGATTGAAGCACGGCATCGTATCACACGACAGCAAGGTTGTCTGGTTTCTGGGTGCGGGGTGTTCGGTCAGTTCGGGCGTCGATGACGCCGGAACCCTGACGCATCGCTGGTTGTCGGAACTCAAGTATCTCGAGACCGGTGACACCGATCATCTCGAGGATTGGGCCGAAGCGCGTTTTCCGACCTATAACCGCGATGATCCTGCCGCAGCCTATATTCAGGTTCACGAGGCGCTGTTCTATACCGATCAGGACCAGCAACGCGAGCAGGAGGCGCTGGCAGGCGACGGCCAGCCCGGTTTCGGCTATGCGACCCTCGCCCAGTTGCTGACCCACGAAAAGTGGGGCGACCGCTGCAACACGGTCATCACGACGAACTTCGACGATCTTGCCGCGGATGCGCTGTATTTTTACTCCCAGCGCAAACCGCAGGTTCTGACTCACGAATCGTTCGACCGTCATGTCCAGATCAGCGATGCCCGCCCGACCATCGTAAAGCTGTACGGCGACGCCCATCTCAGCTCCGAGTACCTTGACGGCAACCGCCGCCTGCTGCGGACAGATGTGAAAAACCGTCTTCGTGCGCTGGCGACCGAGTGTACGCTGGTTTTCGTCGGCTATGGGGGCCGCGACGACTGCATCCTCGATCTGTTCGACGAGATGCCGCAGGGCGCTCCGTCGGGCGGTGTTTTCTGGGTAAATGACAAGGCCCCCGGTCGGGCGATGTCGGAATGGCTCGAAGGCCGCCGCGCCATCTGGGCGCAGAATGACAGCTTTGATGATCTGATGTTCCTTTTGCGTCAGGAATTTCAGCTCGGCCATCCGCGCATTGATCGCTTTGACCAGATCCTGCAAAAATACGAACAGCAGTATGGTGCACTCGCGGCCAAGCAGGCCCCGAAAGCCGCCCTCGAAGCAGCGGCTTCCGCAACAGCGCCGACGCCCGCACCGGCGGAAGAGGCCGCGACCGCGGCAAATGCAATTGCCGTTGATGCGGTGCAGGACGAACCGGACGCGCTCGACGTCGAACCGGCTGTCTCCGTTGCGGCGACCGCCAAAGCGGCAGCCGAACCGGACGCAGCCGAACCGGAGACGGAGGCTGATATCCTCGATCCGGTAACGCCGGACTCGCTCGCGGGTGAACCGCTCGTCGCTGCGGCGGTTGCGATGAAAGCCCGCGAAAAGGTCGAACAGGCGCATTGGGCTTCGGTCGACCTTCCGGCAATCGAACCGGCAACCGCGCCGGATGTGGGCGAGGCGTTCACGACGTCCGATACCTATAAATACGACCGCGTCGCGGCGAGCGTGCTGCGCGCTGCCGCTGCGATCCCTCAATCCCCGGCAAAGGCGTCGACGGTCGATCTCACCGATTTCTCGCTCGATATCGAAAACCGCGCCACGGCAGATGCGCCTGCGAAAGCGCCTGTTGTCCCTCGTGCCGCCGCTTTGTCCGATGACGATGATGATGACGACGTTTTCGAGCTTGTCACAGAAGCCACCGACGCGGATGACGGTGCGCGCCACAAAATCGATGCGCTTGTCGCGGCGGCGGTCAAGGCAATGGCGACCGACAGCGAGGCGCAGGACGCGGGCAAGCCCGTCGATATGAGCGCGTCAACGCGCGACAATATCACCGCGCCGCTCGGCGGATTGGATATCGACGCGGAAGACGTGGCTCCGCCTCTGGATGCCCTTACGCCGCAACCGCTGCCGGACCGCCCGCGTCAGGCTCCGACCCGCGCACCGGAGGCTGAAGTCACAGATATTGTGGACAGCCCCGGCCTCAAAGGGCCGCTTTTCCCCCCTTCGCGTCTTATGCGTCGGGAGGATGCAGTCGCTTTGGATGCGCGATTTCGTTCGGCGCTAGCGGATAATCCGCGCGATGCAATGCTGCTCGCGCATTACGCCCAGTTTCTGACGGTTGGCCGTCAGGATCACGACGGGGCGGAGCATTATTTTAACCGTGCGGTCGATGCCGACCCGCAAAACGATGCGGCGTTGCGCCTGTTCGCGACCTTCCTCAGCACGGTCCGCCGCGACCATGACCGGGCCGAGGATTGTTACCGGCTCGCGATCCGCGCAAATTTCGAAAGCGCCGAGACAATGTGCTCCTACGCCGAGTTCCTGTGGCACGAGCGCGGGGATTTCGAGACGGCGGGCGAATGTTTTCAGGTTGCCGTCGATGCCGCCCCGCGTGATGCCGGTTCGCTGATGCGCTATGCGACATTCCTGCGGCAGGTTCAGCGCAATGACGATGCCGCCTTTGCCTTGCTGAAACTGGCGGCGGCGTCGGGCGGCGATGATCCTGCGGCGACGGTGGCGCTGGCTGAATTTACGGCGGCACGGCGCGGCGATATCGAAAAGGCCGAAGAGATCTTCGCCAAGGCAATGCAGATTGATCGTGATTCGGTCGAGACGCTGACCGCCGCTGCGCAGTTTCATGCCAAATACAGGGGCGACCTGGCACGCGCGGGCGCCTTGTTCGATCACGCCCTCGATGCCGACCCGGCCTCGACCGATGCGCTGCTTGCCTATGCCGAGTTTCTGCACACCCGTCGCGGCGATGCCGCGCGCGCCGAGTCGCTGTTCCAGCGCGCGATCGAGATAGACCCGGGCAATGCGGCGATCACCGCCGATTTTGCCCGTTTCCGCGACGAGGTGCTGCTGAATGACGAGGCCGCCGAGGATACCTTCCGCAAGGCGATCAATCTCGATCCGCGCAACGCGACCGTCCTGACCCATTACGGACGCTTTCTCCAGTATTCGCGGCGCAAGCCGAATCCTGCCGAGGACCGTTTCCGCAAGGCCGTCACGATGGAGCCGCGCAATGCGCTGGCCCTGCGCAGCTATGGCTGGTTCCTCGTGCTGGAGCGCAACAAAACCGAAGAGGGCGAGCGTTACCTGCGCCGCGCCGTCAGCGCCGCGCCCTCTGATGCCGATTCACTCAGCGATCTGGCCGAATTTCTCAGCAAGCACGGGCGCAAGCGCGAGGAAACCGAAGAAATGTTCCGCCGCGCGCTGGCGGCTGATCAGGGCAACAAACGCACGCTGCGCCGCTATGCCCGCTTTATGGCCGAGACCAAGGGTGACACCGGCGCCGCCGAGGAAATCTACAAAAAGGTGCTGGAAGAAACGCCGAAAGACGCCCGCGCGCTCAGCGGTTCGGCCCATACGATGTTTATGCAGGGCCGCCGTCCCGAGGGGCTGCTGATTCTCAACAAGGCGTTCGACGCGGCAATGGGCGATGAACCGCGCCGCCGCAACATTGATGTGCTGCTGGAACTTTGGTTCTACCGCTATTGCTTTGACGAAAACTCGAAGCGCGATGCGATCAAGGCGGCCATCTGGCTGGTGAAGGAGGGCGCAAAGGTCACGCGCGTCGATCTGAAACCGGTCGTCGCCCGCGCGATTGCCGATCATCACACCGACCCGGATATCCTGCGCGAATTGGTGCATGTGGCCAGCGGGACCGCCGCACCGGAACGGCTCGACAGGTTCAACGTCGCATAACCGCCGGGACCACAGGCACACACGGCCATCAGGCCCCGCTCAGTCGTTGAGCGGGGCTTTTTTTATGCAATCCGAGCGGGGATGCGGCGGACAGCAGGATCATCTTGCTGTTTTCTGGAAAATCATATAACTAAATCGTTATATCGTCATAAGCATTCAAGCGAGCCGCCATGCCCAATCGTCTTTCCGAGCTTCTCGAAACCCGCGCTTGGTTGATGGCCGACGGGGCAACCGGCACAAACCTGTTTGCCATGGGCCTTGAGGCGGGTGAACCACCCGAGCTGTGGAATGTCGATCACCCCGACCGCATCCGCGCCCTGCATCGGGGATTTGTCGAGGCGGGGTCGGATATCATCCTGACCAACAGTTTCGGCGGAACCCGCTATCGCCTGAAGCTGCACAATCATCAGGATCGCGCGTTCGAGCTGAACAAACACGCCGCCGCGTTGGCGCGCGAGGTTGCCGACGCTGCCCCGCATCCCGTGATTGTTGCCGGATCGGTGGGACCGACGGGCGAGATTTTCGAACCTGTCGGCACAGTGTCGATTGCCGATGCTGTGGTCGCCTTCGAAGAACAGATCAGGGGTCTGATGGAGGGTGGCGCCGATGTAATCTGGGCCGAGACGATCTCATCGGAAGAAGAAATCACCGCGATTGCGATAGCCTGCGCCAACCTCGATGCACCGCTCTGTGCGACGCTCAGTTTCGACACGGCGGGCCGCACGATGATGGGCGTGACCTCGACGGGCTATGCCGCGATGCAGGGCGCACTGGCTGCACAGCCGCTTGCGTTCGGCGCAAACTGCGGCACGGGCGCGCCCGATCTGCTGCGCACCGTGCTGGGCATTACCGAGGCCAGCCCCGACGCGATTGTGATTGCAAAGGCGAATGCGGGTATTCCGAAATACGTCGATGGCCTGATCGAATATGACGGCACGCCGGAGTTGATGGCGGACTACGCGCGTCTGGCCCGCGATTCCGGGGCGCGGATCATCGGCGGGTGCTGCGGAACCAAGCCCGAGCATCTGGTTGCCATGAAGGCGGCGATGGAGGCCCACACCCCCTCGGGCCGTCCGGCGCTGGACGAGATCAGGGCGCGGATCGGTGATTTTTCGTCCGAAGGCGATGGCACGGGCGACCAGACAGATGCCCCGAAACGCGAGCGCCGGGGCCGCAGGCGCGGTTGACCGGAAACAAATCCGCCCGTTCGCGCTTATCCCTGTGACGATCACAGGGAGGAAGACATGGCCTTTTCAAAGGGCGACCGCGTGAAATGGAACTGGGGCAACGGTTCGGCAGAGGGAACCGTTCAGGCGGTGTACCGCGAGCGCGTCGAAAAAGACATCAAAGGCACGACCGTCACCCGCAATGCGGATGATGAAAACCCGGCCTATCTGATCCAACAGGATGACAACGACCGGGTTCTAAAGTCCCATTCCGAACTGGAAAAAGCCTAGCGCGCCTATCTCACGTGCGGGGTCGCGCCCTTGTCCCGGGTCAACAACCAGGCGGCGGCGGCCCCCGCCATTGCGCCGAACAAATGCGATTCCCACGATACGCGGTTATCGGGCAGCACACCCCAGATCAGCCCGCCGTAAAGCAGGCCCGCAAAGAGCGCCATGGCGAGCGCGCGCAGGCTGCGTTCGAAAATACCCAGCGCAATGACATAGCCCAGATACCCGAAAACCAGCCCGCTTGCGCCGACATGCACGCGGTTGCCGCCGCGCGCCAGCACCCAGACCAGCAAACCGCCCAGCAGGACGATGATAACGGTCGCCTCGAAGAACCGCTTAGGCGATGCCATTGCCGCCATACCGCCCAGCACAACCAGCGGGATCGTGTTGGCGATAATATGCCCGAAATTCGCGTGCAGGAACGGCGAAGCGGGAATGCCGACCAGCCCGCCGATATCTCTCGGCTCCAGCCCGAACCATTGGTTTAGCTCGTATCCGAGGACGAAATTCACAACCTGAGCGATCCAGATGACAATCAGCAAAGCGAAAATCGGGCGCAGAAATTCGAAGGTCAGACTGTCTTTATTCAGTGCCATGGGGGGTAACTCCAAAACGATTGTAACGCTGTGTTAGCAAATAGCGTTTGATCATTCCATTTGAATGCGTTTTCGTACTTCGGTCGGAATACCATTCTGACAGGTCGTGTCCGGTAAGTCGTAAGTGACGGATGCGGGCAATGGTCGCAATCGGCCCGGCTGAGCCGGCGTGATTTGGAGTGCGTTTTGATGGCCGACGAAGAAGAAGATATCATCCTCAGCGAATTGAGCGACGACGAGCTTGTGCTGCAAATGCACGACGACCTGTATGATGGTCTCAAGGACGAGATCACCGAGGGCGTCAATATCCTGCTCGAACGCGGCTGGACTCCTTACGACGTGCTGACCAAGGCCCTCGTCGAGGGCATGCGTATCGTGGGGATCGATTTCCGCGACGGCATCCTGTTCGTGCCCGAGGTTCTGCTCGCGGCGAATGCGATGAAGGCGGGCATGTTCATCCTGCGGCCTCTGCTGGCGGAAACCGGCGCGCCGAAACAGGGCAAAATGGTCATCGGAACCGTCAAAGGCGACATTCACGATATCGGCAAAAACCTTGTGGGTATGATGATGGAGGGCGCCGGTTTCGACGTTGTCGATCTGGGCATCAATAATCCGGTTGAGAATTACCTCGAGGCGCTGGAGCGCGAGGACGCTGATATCCTCGGCATGTCCGCGCTTCTGACGACGACCATGCCGTATATGAAAGTTGTCATCGACGAGTTGACGGCAAAGGGCCTGCGCGAGAATTACGTCGTTCTCGTCGGCGGTGCGCCGCTGAACGAAGAGTTCGGCAAGGCCATCGGTGCGGACGCGTATTGCCGTGATGCGGCGGTTGCGGTCGAAACGGCCAAAGAGTTCATGGAACACCGCAAGCATAACCAGACCGCCTAAACGACTCACTCGGGATGCGCGCCCGGTGCGGGCATCCCTTGCTGAGGTGCAAGTGCGAAACTCTGAACGGTGGGGCGTGGCGGTCGCCGACGCAGCCCCGAATTTTTCTGGAACAATATTTTCCGCTTTTCATTGTCTGGTCGAACCACGAGACAAGAAAGGGAAAACACATGTCGAATGATATTGTCGAAGAAATCAATGACGTCATTTCCGTCTTGAAGGGCGGCGCGGAGTTTTATCGCGAAGGCGCGGAAGAGGTCAAAAATCCGGAGCTTGCGAAACTCTTCAGAGAGTATGCTGCGAAACGCGATGCGGCGGTGATCGAGCTGAGTGCCGAGGTTGCTGCACATGGCGGAACGCCCTCCGAAGGAAGCTGGGCAGAAAAGGCCCATGCGTGGTACGGTGAGGCGAAATCCTGGTTCGGCGATAAGGAAGACACGCTGATTGCCGGGTTGGAAGAGCACGAGGACCGGACGCTTGAAGAAATCCGTGACGCCTTGGAAGATGTGCCGGCCACCCATCCGGCCTATGCCATCCTCACGCGCCATTTGGGGATTTTCCAAAAGACCCATGACCACATGCGCGATCTCAAAAAAGCAGCCTAAACGCGCGCTTCCCCTGCACGCATTGCATCAGCCCTCCCATTGCGGGAGGGCTTTTGTGTTTTTTGCCCCAAAGGCTGCGCGATGAGGCGCGGTGCGCGCGTAAGGCCGGGGCGGGCGGGGCATACGCAGACTGACTATGCGTCCGCGCTCGAATCCCGCCTGTTCGAAGACGGCCTGTCCGCGCCGCGCGCCGCCGCCGAACCGGGGCAGGTCATGCTGATCGCCTGCGGGGCGCTTGCCCGCGAGATTTTAGCGGTTAACGCGGCGAACGGCTGGGATCGGGCTGTTCTGGAATGCCTGCCCGCCAAACTCCACAACGCTCCCCAACACATTGCCGACGCCGTGCGCGTCAGGATTCGGGACGCGAAGGCGCGCGGGTTCGGGACGATCTATGTGCTTTATGCGGATTGCGGCACGGGCGGCGCGCTGGATGCGGTTTGCGCCGAGGAGGGGGTCGAGCGTATTGCCGGGCCTCATTGCTATGCGTTCTTTGACGGGGTCGAGGCGTTCGGGGCGCGGCACGAGGACGAGCTCGGCACGCTCTATCTCACCGATTTTTTCGCCAAACAGTTCGACGCCCTGATCTGGCGCGGCTTCGGCCTCGATCAGGCCCCCGAAATGCGGGACATTCTGTTCGCCAACTACACGCGCGTTGTCTATCTGGCACAGACCGATGACGCGGACCTGAGCGCAAGGGCGCAGGACGCCGCGCATCGCCTCGGCTTGAAATACGAGCGGCGCTATACGGGCTATGGTGATTTGGGAGAGGTGCTGTCGGGACTGGCCCCGACCTGAGCGGGCTTCCGGTGGTTTTCTTATTCCCTCACCCGTAATGCGGTGAGGGAATAAGAAAACGCACCTGCCGCTAAACGGTTTCGGCTGGCGAAACGGTTCAGCCGACGTCTGATTTAACCAGACGCAGGTGGCCGCGATCACGGATAACTTCTTCCTGCGGGGCGATGACCTGTTCAGTCGCTCCGAGAAGTCCTCCGTTGATCGCCGTCAGATCCGGGCGCCCCCCGGCGAGAATCTGACTGGCCGCAAACGGTTCAAGGCTTGGCGGTGTGGTTTCGCCGCGGCGGTCGCGAGCGCGACGGCCAAACATCGGCGCGGTTCCGACACCCTCAAAACTGTCACCGGTCAGTTCGAACAAACGAACCTTATCAACCCAGTGATGGATCGGGTCGTAGAGTTTCGAAAAGGCGCGGTTTTCACCGGTGTAATAGCCGCAGCCGAGAACGCGGGTCATTTCACCCATGTCCGAGCGCAGCGGCAGGTACAGGAATTCGGCCTGATAGTGGAAGCCGCCCCGGTTTTCGACGGTACAGGCGACATGTCCGATGCAGGGTTCGGTTACGACGCGGTGCATTACGTCGCGCACCTTTGCGCGGCACTCGCCATGCCACAGTGCCAGTGCGCTCATCCCGCGCAGTTCCATCCCGAAGCTTTCGCACAATTTGGTTCCGGCAAGGCGGAAACGAACGCTGTCGCGGCTCTGAACTTCGAGGATAAAAGTGCTGTCGAGGAGGGGCGCGATTTCACGCGGCTCAATCTCAGAACGGAACGGCGCGAGCCGTCCGTCGCGAATCGAATTCCAATAATCGTAAAGGGCGCGTGTTTTCGCGTGTTTCATTCTGCCGTTCCCATCGGCGGAAATCCCTTTGTTTGTATGCCTTTGCGACACATCTTCATCAAAGGAACGTCCGTGTATTAACAAAGCTCAACTGCCCGGGACATAGAATAGAACGAGTCGCGGCTGGTTGAAATGATGAAACGAGGGTTCGCAATGCACGTGCCAGAAGATCATCCGTACACTGCTGGAATTCAGGCCCCTGTTCGCGTAAACGTGGTTAACGCGCCACAAGGGGATAAAAAAGTGCCGATCAGCAGCATGACGGGGTTTGCTTCGACCGGGGGCCGGACAGGTGATTCCGATTGGCGCTGGGACGTGAAAAGCGTCAACGCACGGGGGCTGGATCTGCGTTTTCGCCTGCCGCCGGGTTGCGAGATTTTAGAGCCGAAACTGCGCGCTGCGGCCCGGAATGCGCTGAAACGCGGCTCACTCACGATTTCATTAACAACACGGTTTCAACGCATTGCAAGCCGTACATCACTTGACGAGGCCGCGTTGGCCGATACCGTAGAACACCTGTCACAGGTCCGCGCCGGTCTGGAAAATGCGGGACTTCCGGTGGCTCCGATCCGCGCCGAGGCCCTGCTCGGCATGCCGGGGGTGATCGTCGCGGCGGAGGAGGCGGCTGTGCCGGACCCTGACGCGCTGCACGCGGATGTGATTGCCGGATTTGAACAGGCGCTCGGCCAGGTCATTAAAGAACGCAATGCCGAGGGCGTCCGGTTGGCACGGGTGATATCGGAACAAGTGACCCAGATTGAATCGCTGACGCGGGACGCCGCCGCGTGTGCCGACGGGGCCGTGCGCGTCCTGCGCGACCGCTTTGCCGCGCAAATGGGTGCGCTGCTCTCAGACAGCACCCTCCCGCCCGAGCGGTTTCAGCAGGAGGCGGCGGTTTTGGCGTCCAAAGCCGATGTGCGCGAAGAGATTGACCGCCTGCACGCCCATGTCGCCGCCGCCCGCGAACTGCTGGCGCTGGACGAACCCGTTGGCCGCCGCCTCGATTTTCTGACACAGGAGTTTAACCGCGAGGCCAATACCCTGTGTTCCAAAAGCGCAACCGACCCGCTGACCCGCATCGGCCTCGATCTGAAAACCACCATTGATCAGATCAAAGAGCAGGCGGCCAACGTTGAATAGCGCAAGCCTATCGTACGGCTTTTCCTGCCGCCTCCGGCAGAGTACAACGCCGCCAGCCGAAAAGAGAACCGAGTGCCGTCCATGAAGCCCATCCTCGATGCCGTTGAATCGATCGAGCATGTCCGCCGCCGCGGCATGCTGTTTATTCTGTCCTCGCCGTCGGGCGCGGGAAAGACGACGCTCGCGAAACGGTTGATGCAGGCCGATCCGGCGGTCACGCTGTCGGTTTCAGCGACGACCCGCAAACCGCGCGAGGGCGAGGTGGACGGCGTTGACTATCACTTTGTCGATAAGGATGCGTTTGCCGCGATGGTGGTCGAGGGCGAGATGCTCGAACACGCCACCGTCTTTGACAACTACTATGGCAGTCCGCGCGCGCCGGTCGAAAAGGTTCTGGCCGAGGGCCGCGACGTTCTGTTCGATGTTGATTGGCAGGGCGCACAACAAATCCGCGATTCAATGAAGGAAGACGTCGTCAGCGTCTTTATTCTGCCCCCGTCTGTCGAGGCATTGGAACAACGCCTGCGCAGCCGCGGGCTGGATGATGAAGAGACAATCCGCCTGCGTATGGATAAATCCATTGCCGAGATGCTGCACTGGCCGGAATACGACTACGTTCTCATCAACGCCGATCTGGATACCTGCACCACGCAGCTCGGGTCGGTGCTTGCCGCCGAACGGCTCAAACTATCCCGCCGCCGCGAGGGGCTTGAGACGATGTTCGACCGGCTTCAGGGCGCCTGATTTATTGTTCCGTTAGGTATTCCGGCGTAACGAAAATCAAATGACAAAATTGGATTACGGATGAGCCTTTTTCACTTGATCCTCGTTGCGCTGGTGCAGGGCATTACCGAATTTCTGCCCATCAGTTCCAGCGCCCACCTGATCCTTGCGCCCATGGTCACGGGCCAACCGGACCAAGGCCCGATGATTGATATGGCGGTGCATGTCGGCACGCTTTTCGCGGTAATCCTTGCTTTCCGGCGCGAAGTGGCCGAAGCGTTTTTCGGCTTTTTCCACCTGCTGCGCGGACGCACCGACCGGTGGGATGCGCGGCTGGCGCTGTTTCTGATTATCGGGACGATCCCCGTGGTGATTGTCGGTCTGATCTTCAGCAAGCTGGATATCATGGATTGGATGCGTGATCCGTCGCGCGCCCTGACGGTGATCGGTTGGACGACCCTCGTTTTCGGCATCCTGCTCTATATTGCCGACAAGTTCACAGACCAGACGCGGGCACTGGAGCAGGTGACTCTGAAGGACACGGTCCTTGTCGGTCTGGCGCAGGCGGTCGCTTTGATCCCCGGCACATCGCGTTCGGGTATCACCATGACGGCGGGTCGCTTTCTCGGCCTCGACCGGACGTCGGCGGCGCGGTTTTCAATGTTGCTGGCCATTCCCACCATTCTTGCCGCAGGGGCGCTGGGCACAAAGGATATTCTCGACAGCGGCAATGCACAGCTCGGGACGGATGCGCTGATCGCTGCGGGTCTGTCATTCATCGCCGCGCTGATCGCGATTAAGCTGTTCATGCGCTGGATTGCGTCGGCGTCGATGACGCCGTTTGTGATTTACCGGCTGGTTCTGGGCGTCATTCTGCTGGGCATTGCCTATAGCTGAGGCGGCCCGCGCATAAAAAAAACTCTCCGGCGGTGTGCCGGAGAGTTTAAAGCGCGACCCTTGCAGGGTTATCAGGCTTTTTTATTCGGCCTGCGTCTTCTTTTTTTCGACGAAGATTGTGCCGGTCTTGCCCGCGGTTCCGAGCTGGTACACCTCGTAGACCTTACCCTCAATCTGGACGAGGCCGGTTTTGGCCTTGTGCTTTCCGGCGGGGCGCGGGGCGCGGCGTTCGGCGCTGACGAGGGTTCCGTATGTGGCGTTCTGGAGGCCGGTGAAGACTTGTGACGGAACCTGATAGCTCGCGGCAACGTCTTCGATTTTGAGGTCGGGATCATGCGGTGCGGACAGGGCGGCCATCACCCCGGCCTTACGCAATGCACCGTCCTCGCAGATAATAAAGCTGCGTTCCGCGTCCAGCGGCCCGCGTGCGCAGGTTGCATCCGCCGAGGCCGGTGCTGCCATTGCCGTATCGGCGGTCGGCTTTTTCTTCAGTTCGGGCTGCGATTTCGCAGGCTCGATTTTCGGCGCGTTCGTGCTGGGCACTGCGGCGAGGTCAAGAGCCTCCACAGCACTCAGGGCCGAGGGCGCCGATTGTTGCGATGTGGTCGCGCTGCACGCCGTCAGGGCGAGAGACGTAATAACCAGGGCGGGAAATTTCATCGTATTGCTCCGTTTTCGGGACAATGCACAGAGAATACGATTGAGGTTGATGAAATGTAACCAGACACAGTAAAAATGCAGACAATTATTCAAGTTCTGTAAACCATGCCTCCGGCAATTTACGGCTTATATTAAATTTCTCTAAAGTTGATCGTTAATTTTTACGGGGAAATCTGCAACGGGTGGCCGTTAACTTACGGGCCGTGACGGGATTTTTGGCCACAATCCCGTCGCGGTGGTAAGTTAACGCACAAGATGTCTAGGATTTCAGCCGGAGCACGGTCATGCGCAAACTTTCGATTGTCGGTGTCATTGGTGCAGTCATGCTGGCCGGAACAGGGCCGGTTACTGCACAGGTTTCCGACAATATCAGCCGGTGCGAGGCGCGGGATGCCAGCATTGACGACCTGATCGTTCATTGCACGGTTGCCATCAAAAGCGGACGTCTGAGCGCGGCGCAGGAGGCGCGGGCGTTTATGAACCGCGGAACCGCGTTTTTCGACCGGAAGCAATATTCGCTCGCAATCCGTGATTACGGGTTTGCCGAACGCCTCGACCCGTCGCTGTCGGCGCTTTATGCGAACCGCGCCAACGCTCTGGTGCGTATGGGTGATGCGAACGGGGCGATTGCCGAATATGACCGCGCGCTCGGTCTTGATCCGTCGGATGTTCAGGCGATGATCGGGCGGGGCAGCGCGCTGTTGAAGGCGCAACGGCACAGCGAGGCGGCGCAGAGCTTTACGCAGGCGCTGTCGGTTGATCCGCAGAATGTGAATGCGCTGTTCAATCGCGGGCTTGCCGCGCTCAGGCTCGACCGTGCGGAACAGGCAGTCAGCGATTTTAGTGCGGTGATTGCCGTCGCGCCTGAGGACGTCGAGGCCTATGCAAGACGGGCGGGCGCTTACGAGCGTTTGGGCGAGTTGAACCGTGCGTATCAGGATTACTCCCAAGCCGTCCGGATTGACGAGGGCTATTCATTCGCCTGGTTCCGCCGCGGCAAGTTGCTGGTCGATGACGGGCGTGCCGCTGAGGGAAATGGCGACCTCGCGCGGGCGTACAAACTGGGCCACAACGACCCCTGGCTGGCCGAATATATTGTTACGCTGGGGCGCGGGGGCTGAGGCGCGTCGGCCTGTATCGAGCATTCGCGACGCCGTCCGGCGCCCGTTAGCGCAATTTTGTTAAAATTCATTACTTTATAACGGTGTAATATTAAGTAATTGCAGTCTATTTTATTAGCGTCTTACTGAAAAATTAAGGCTGCCCGTTCAAATCTGTCCTGATCCTTTATGGTCGGGCCTGCGTTTGAGATCGGGGCTGATCATGTATCGAAGAGATGATGAGCAGCAATTATGATTTTACCGTCGGCCTTTATCCGCGCTGTCTTTGCCTTTGGCCGTAAAGCGGGGGGGCCTAAAGCCGGGCGGAGCGGTTTTCCGATTGCCGACGGAATGAATACGGGCCGATCCCGATTGACGATGCGCGATGCGATGCTTTCGGCGGGGTTGGCTGTTTCGGCCTCGGTGGGTCTGACGTCGGGCGCGCAGGCGGCTGTGTTTTCCTATGACAATGATGCCGTGGCAGACCCGACGATCAGTATCGGCGCCACCGCGTGTTCGGCGCCTATGGCTGTGACATTTGACGTCACCGATACATTCGATGTCGGCACCATTACGGCCGGTTTGAATATGACGCACTCTTACCGCGCTGATATCGAAGCCAAGCTGATCTCGCCTCTGGGAACGGAAGTGTACCTGACGCGCGACAACGGGTTTTCCGCCGATGATTTCGACATGTTGCTGGATGATGCTTCAGCCACGCCGATCGGCAGTGCCGTCCAGAACGTTGCGGCACCGCTTTATGACTCGATCAGATCGCCAAACCAGCCGCTTTATGCGTTTGCAGGAGAAGCGGCCCTCGGGACCTGGACGCTGGAAATATGCGACGACAGGACCGGCGATGACGGCGTATTCGGCAGTGCGCGTTTGAACTTTGACGATACACCCGCTGTTACGGTCGATATCTCGCTGGCCCAAACAATTTCAGCGACGACGCCTGAATATGACGAGGCACTGACGGTCACGGTCGATGTGCTCAACAGTTCCGCCAACGACGGGGCAGGGTTGTCGGTTCAGCTCTCGGCTCCGGTTACTTTCAGTTATTCGGGTTACTCTCAGGTTTCGATCAGTCATGGCTCGGTTAACAGCTCGACCGGCCTGTGGACCATCGGGACGCTGGCTGCCGGGCAAACCGCCACGCTGGTTTATACATCTCCGGCCAGGGCGGGAACGGGGACGTATCGCGCGTATCTGGTAAGCAGCGCAAACATCGACCCTGACTCAACGCCCGGCAACACATCGACCCTCGAGGATGACACGGATTCGGGCACTGTAACAACCTCGCCTGCGGCTGGTCATGTGCCGCCCGGCGGGCGGAATGTCTGCTACAAGGACTATTCCGAAATTGCGTTGGATGGCGAGCCGAACACCTGGGCCAAACTGTCTAACCCGTCATATTTCGGTTCCGGCGGTTCGGTTGCACCGGAAGAACTTGTTCATACGGGTTTTTGGCAAGTAACAGATACACTGCTGACAGATTACGACTGTGACATCTGGCTGGGCGGCGGCAATCCCGATGAAACCCAGGCGGAGTCGACCGAAGTCTACAGCTGGCATGGCGCAGGCAACCGCTACGTTATCGGAGCCTGTGACTATACGCACAACGACATCTGCAATGATTTGCGCAGCAACGTCGCTATCGCCAACGGTAATGTCGATCTCAATGGCGCGCTGGCCTATAATCCGCTTACCTGTGGCGGCGCATCGGGTGTGGCGACTTATGGCGGCGCATCGACCTATTTCGTACCGCAGGGCAGCGATGTCATCCTCGGCCAACACAACACAGCCGGCGAAGAAGTCGCGATCATAGCGGATGCGGTCAATGGCGGTACATTCCTGTTCCTGCCGGACGCCGACATGCTCGGCTCCAACGGTGCAACGCCGATTGGTTCCGGTTCAACGGCGGACACGGATCAAGCCAAGCTGGTGCTGAATACCTTCAAACTGGCGCTCGACGAAATTGCGGGCCGGACCGTCAATCAATGCGTTGCCGACTATAATAACCCGCCGGGGGTGGTTTCGGGCTTTGTCTATGTCGATGAAAATCTGGACAATATTTATCAGGCGGGCACGGAAACCGCGCTTCAGAATGTGACTGTCAGCATATACAGCGACGGCGGCACAGCGGGCGACACGAATGATGATCTGCTGTTCGCTTCGGTTGAAACCGATGCCAACGGTGCTTATTCATTCAGCGTTTCGCAGGATAATACCTATCGCATTGAAGTGGATGCTGCCGACCCTGATCTGGACAGCCGCCCGGCCGGGACGGCCAATCCTATCAATAGCGTTTCAGTAACGACCGGCGGCACAACATCCGATCAGAATTTCGCGTTCGATGGCGACGCGGGGGCGTGTACGACCACGGTGAATACGACGGCGGACGCCGGCATCGGTTCGTTGCGTGCGGCCATTGCCTGCGCCAACGCCGATCCGGCGGACGACCTGATTACCTTTGATATCGGTGGCGGCGGCGCACAGACAATCGTGCCCTTGTCACCCCTGCCTGCGATTACCGATGCGGGTGTGATTATTGACGGTTCGACGCAGACCGGCGCGTCCTGCGGTTCGACGCTAGACGCATCGGGCGCGATCACTGACCGCGCGATCCTGATTTCGCTGGATGGCAGCAGCGCGGGTACGGGCGCTGACGGCCTCAGTATCGGTGCGACGGACGGGGTGACGATCAAGGGTCTGTCTGTCGGTAATTTCCCGGGCGGTGGCATCAGTGTGGCCGGTAGCACGAACTCGACAATCATCTGCAACCACCTCGGCCTTGCGGCGGATGGCAGTACACCCGCCGCCAATAGCGGTGCGGGGATCGTCGCTGCAGGTGCGGATACACTGAACATCGGAGATGGCACGGTAAGCGGATACAACGTGATCGGCAGCAATGCCCTGGACGGAATCCGTTTGACCGGAACGCTGCCGGCCCTCGACATCAACCGCAACTATATCGGTGTGGCCATTAACGGCTCCACCCTGCGCGGCAATGGCACGAACTTCAGTCATCGCGGTGTTCACTTCGTCAATGGCACGTCGGTCGTTTCGGATGGTGCGCAAATCCGAAACAACGTGATCACAGGCAATGCGGGAACCGCAATTGCAGGTTTTGATGCGGTGACGAACCTCGCGATCACCGACAACATGATCGGCATGGATGCGACAGGCGCGACTCTCCTGTCCGAGAGTGCAGGCGTCTATGGCGAATTCACCACCGGCTGGACCCTGACCGACAACATCGTCGGTTCGATTTTCAACGAAGGTGTTAATCTTAATGATGGTACAGCGACGCTGCTGGGCAATACCATCGAAATCGGCGTCAACGGAAATTCGGCGCTGGCCCTTGACGGGGGCGGGCCGTATGTCGTCGGCGGGACGGGTGCGGGCGAAGGGAATACGATCTCCGGCGGCGCGTCCGGTTTTTCGACCGTTCTTGTGAAGAGCGGCGCGTCGGCAACGATCGCCGGTAACACGATCCGCGATGCGGGCCAGCAGGGTATTCAGCTTTTCGGCTCGGGTTCGTCGGCAACCATCCATTCGAACACGATTACGAACAGCGGGCGCGACGAACCCAACAACGCCGGTATCGAAGTCGGGTCGAATACCAGCGCCGCGATCTATGCGAATTCGATCAGCGGAAACAGCGGGCTTGGCATTGACCTCGATGGCGGGACGGAGAACAGCTTTCGCGTCACAGCCAACGATTCCGGCGACGCGGATACCGGACCGAACGAGCTTTTGAACTTTCCGGTTATCAACAGCTTTACGGTAGATGGCACAACCGATGTTGCCTATGACATTAACGTGGATGTGCCGGGTAACGGGAACGGATACCGGATCGATTTCTTCAAGAACACCGCTGCGGATGCGAGCGGCCATGGCGAGGGCGAAACG
>CALGNW010000062.1 GCA_937958345.1 uncultured Neomegalonema sp.
ACGCCCGACCCGCCTTCACTCGGTCCCAAGGCATTTCGCAACTGTGTGATTGGCGGCATGGGCGGTTCTTCGGGTTTGAGCACGCCAAGGGTGCTGACGATACCCCAATCGCAGTCCGGCACGTCTTCGGGAAACGCATCCGCTTCGATCAGCAGTTGGGCATGGCTGTAGAGGATGACGTCGAGATGGGTCGCGACGGGCGCTTCGATGTCTTCGAACCAGCGTTCCAGCACGGCCAGCTCTCCCTCGCGGCGCGCGAGGTATCCCGAACGGAGCAGGCCACGGTTTTCATCCGTGATCGGCGCAAATCCGCAGCGGGTTTGTGACGGGTTCGGTAAAAACAGGTGCTTGCAGAAGGGGGCATAGCCGTCCACCAGCGATGCGCCGTCACGCATGGCCTGATTGCACCGCGCAACAAGGGCGCCCGGTTCGATGCCGACAATGCGTGTGCCGCTGGCCCCCGGCTCCCAATTCCGGCGGGCAAAAGACGTAAGGGCGATGGTCGGAACGGGCGTCGTCATGTCAGGTCACCTCGGCGCATTTCGGTGTCAGTTTACGGAATGACCGCGCCGAGGTGAAGTCGCTTGCCGAGAACGCAGACGGCTAGGCCGCCTTTTGCACGGCGACCGGCACAAACTTGCCCGCCTTTGCCTCTGCCGAGGCCAGCACCGTGTCGGCAACTATTTCTGCGGTCGCAGCCGAGAGAGTCCAGCCGAGGTGACCGTGGCCGGTGTTGTAGAAGACGCCGGATTTTTTGCCCGCGCCGACCTTCGGCATCATGTTGGGCATCATCGGACGCAGGCCCGCCCATGGCACGGCATGTTCGGTACACACGCCGGGGAACAGCGTTTCGCACCATTTAACCAAGGGGGCGATGCGGTCGTCGCGGATGTCTTTGTTATAGCCGTTGAACTCTGCCGTTCCCGCGATGCGCAGGCGGTCGGGGCCGAGGCGGCTGGTCACGACCTTTGCCTTGTCGTCCAGCAGACTGACCCACGGCGCGGCGGCGCGGCTGTCATCGTCGTTAAGGTTGACGGTGATCGAATAGCCCTTAACCGGATAGATGTTCACGCGATCGCCGAGTTTCGCCGCCAACCCGCGCGAACCGACACCCGCGCACATGACGATACCGTCGAATTCGGTTTGCTGACGCACGCCGCGCGCCGTCCAGCCGATGCGAACGCCGTCATCCGAATGGTCGAGTGTTTCGACGCTGGAGCCGTATTCAAAGCGGACGCCGCGACGGGCACAGGCATTGCCAAGCTCGCGGCTGTAGCTGTGAATGTCGCCGGTGAAATCGCTTTTCGTATAGTATCCGCCGTAAAGATCGCCCGACATCGCCGGATCAATGGCACGCATGTCGTCGGGGGTGACGGCCTCGCGTTCCAGCCCGCCCTCGGCGAGCAGGGCGTTTACCTTGGTCGCGTGGTCGTAGTCTTTTTTGTTGTCATAGACGTGCAGGATGCCGCGCTGCTCGCAGTCGAAGGCAAAGCCTTCGCGGCGTGCGTTCTCCTTGAGGTGTTCGCGGGCGGCAATCGCAAGGCGTACCGTCTCGATTGTGTTCCGGCGGTATTGCGGGATCGAGGCCATGAATTCGGCCATCCACGAGTATTTGTGCCAGCTTGGTTTCGGGTTGACCAGTAACGGCGCGCCCGGGCTGAACATCCATTTCATGCCCTTGAGGATCGTTGACCACTGGGTCCAGACCTCGGCGTTGGATGCCGAGAGTTGGCCGCCATTGGCGAACGAGGTTTCCATCGCCGCATAGCGGTTGCGGTCGAAGACAGTGACCTCGAAGCCGCGATTCATCAGGGCATAAGCGGTGGTAATGCCGGTAACACCGGCACCGATAACGGCGATTTTACGCATAGCTGCGGTTCCTTTTCACAAACAGGCCATACCGGCGAACCGGCGGTTTTCCCATCTGTCTCGGAACCTGAGAGTTTTGCCGGACTGCCTTAAGTCCAACTTCTCCTTCGGTGGAGAGGCATGTGGCCCCTCGCTCTCCAGATGCCGTCGTCATGCAGTCCTTTTGCCTGAGAGTTTCCGGGCAGTTGCTCCGTCGGCGTCGGGGTGTGGCCCGATCTCTCCTGCATGACAAAGTATCAGCAACGCCAAAATGACTGATTTGTACCGACTGCGCAAGCGGATTGCGGCGGCTGGTCCGTCGAGTTATTGCGACTGGTATGACCGAAGCCCGTACCCCGATTGGCGTATTCGATTCCGGCCTTGGCGGATTAACCGTGCTGGCCGAGTTGCGCCGTGCGATGCCGATGCAGGATTTCGTTTATCTGGGGGACAACGCCAATGCGCCCTATGGTGTGCGTCCGCCCGAAGAGGTGATTGATCTGACCCGTGCGGCAATCGAGCGCCTGTTTGCCGAGGGCTGTGCGCTGGTTCTGATCGCGTGTAATACCGCCTCGGCCCTGGCATTGCGGAAATTGCAGCAGGAGTGGTTGCCGGATGCTGCGCCCGACCGGCGGATACTGGGTGTTTTCGTGCCGCTGATCGAGGCGTTGACGGGGCGCGGGTGGCGCGACGGGCCGGGGCGGGCGGCGCTGGATACCGCCGCGTTTTTTGCGACACCTGCAACGGTGAAAAGCGGGGCGTTTACGCGCGAGGCGCAGCGCCTTGCCCCGAACCTGACCGTGATCGAAGAGGCCTGTCCCGGATTGGTCGATGCCATCGAGGCAGGGCGTACGCCGGACGTGTATGTGCGGGAGGCGGTGGAGGCGGCACTGAAACGGGGAACACCCGAAGCGGCTTTGCTGGGCTGTACTCATTATCCTCATGCCAAGGCAGTGTTTCGTGATGCACTGCCCGCCGGTACGCCGATCCTGTCGCAACCCGAGATCGTGGCCAAAAGCCTCGCCGCCTATCTGGAGCGTCACCCGCAGTTCAAAGGCGGGACCGGATGGCTGGATTGCCTGACCACCGGCGATCCGGCGCATGTCAGCGCGCGGGCGGGGGCGTTGTTCGGGCGGGCGTTGCCGTTTGATCCGGCGTGACGTCGGCGAGGCGGTGTCCCGCGTGATAGCGGGGGCCGGATTGCACTAAACCGCCGCTTCGCCTATTGCTGCGACTTCAATCAGACAGGAGGGCGCCATGAGCGCGGTTCGGACGGCTATTTTAGGTGCAAGCGGCTATACGGGGGCCGAACTCGTGCGCCTGCTGAGCGTGCGCCCTGAATACCGAATTGTGGCGCTGACGGCGGACCGTAAGGCGGGGCAGCCCCTGGGCGCGGTTTTCCCGCATCTCTCGCACCTCGACCTGCCGGTTTTAACCAAAGTCGACGAGGTAGATTTCAGCGGGGTCGATTTCGTGTTTTGTGCGCTGCCCCATGCAACCACACAGAAAATCGTGGTGACGTTGCCCGGGCATGTGAGGATTGTCGATCTGTCCGCCGATTTCCGGCTGCGCGATCCCGAAGCCTATGCACAATGGTACGGCGGCCCGCATACGGCGACCGACCTGCAAAAGACCGCTGTATATGGCCTGCCCGAGTTTTACCGCGAGGACATTCGAACCGCGCGGCTGGTCGCCAGCACCGGCTGTTATGTTGCGACGGGTGCAACGCCGCTGATCCCGCTGGTCGAGCAGGGTGTCATTGATCCCGATGATATTATCGTCGACGCGAAATCCGGCGTCAGCGGTGCGGGCCGCGCCGCAAAAGAGGGCACGTTGTTTGCCGAGGTGTCCGAGGGCTTTCACGCCTATAATATCGGTGGTCACCGGCATACGGCGGAATACGATCAGGAATTGTCAAAGGCGGCGGGGCGCGATGTGCGCGTGACGTTTGCACCCCATCTGATCCCGCAAAACCGGGGCATCCTTGCGACAATCTATGTCAAAGGCGATGCGGCGAAGGTGCATGAGACGCTGGCGGCGCGCTTTGCAGATGAGCCGTTTTGTCAGGTCTTGCCGATGGGCGAGACGCCGCATACCCGCCATGTGCGCGGGTCGAACTATTGCCGTATGGGCGTTGTCGCAGACCGGCGCGCGGGAAGGGCGGTGATTGTTTCGGTGCTGGACAACCTCGTGAAGGGTGCATCGGGGCAGGCGATCCAGAATGCCAACATTATGCTGGGTCTTGATGAAACAACCGGGCTGATGCAGGCCCCTCTGTTTCCGTGAGAACGGCGCCCGTAATAGCATACCGCAAGGCAAAGGGCATGGGCTGGGCCGTGGCGCTGGCCGTTAAGAACTTTGTCCGCGATGACGGGTCTGCGCTTGCGGGATACATGGCCTATACCGCGCTGTTATGCCTTTTCCCGTTCCTGATCTTTGCGACCGCCCTGTGCGGTCTGCTGATCGGGGACGAGGGCGTACAGCCGGTTATGGAGTTTCTGTTTGCGAACATCCCTACCCACGTCGCCCGCACGATCCAGCCGGTGCTGGAGGAAGTGGTGCGCAACCGGTCCGGCAATGTGCTGAGCCTGTCGGCGCTGGGCGCGATCTGGATTGCGTCGAACGGGTTCGAGGCGCTGCGCGCGGGGCTGGAACGCGCGTATCAGGTTAAAAATCATCGCAGTTGGTGGATTAACCGTCTGATTTCAATAGGATTTGTTTTTATCGCGCTGGTGGCCTTTTTCGCCTTGGCGGTTCTGATCGTTTTCGGACCGACCCTGATTGCGCTGGCCGATGAGTTTACCGGCGCGCTGGGATATGCCGAAGAGGTGCTGGGGCTGGACCTGAAAATCTGGGCCTCTTTCCGGTATATTTTCGGGGCGGTTATCCTGATCACTTTTCAGGTTCTGCTGCATATGATCCTGCCAGCCGAGCGCCCGCCGGTGCCGATTTTGCGCGGGGTTCTGGTGACGGTGTTTCTGTGGATGCTGCTGGCGAGTGCGTTTTCGATCTATTTCCGCTTTGTGCCGAGTTATGCGATTACCTATGGCACTCTCGGTGGTGTTATCGCGACGCTCTTGTTTTTTTACGTCTCCGCCGCGATCTTCATATTCGGGGCCGAGATAAATGCGGCGACGTGGGCCGAGGACGATGCGCTGGACGAGGCGAAGAAGGCCGAACAAAAGCCGGGCACCGCCCCGCTGATCTGAGGAGACTGACGTGGCGAGAATGCGCAAGAAGCAACGGGTGATGATGCTCGTATTCGGCGGTGTGGCACTGACCATGTCGACCATTCTCGTCTCGGTCGCGATGCGGGATTCGATTGTTTTTTTCTTTGGCCCGAGCGAGTTGCTGGCCAAGCAGGAGGCCGGCGAAATAACCCCCGAGCGACGGCTGCGCGTCGGCGGCATGGTTGTTGAGGGTTCGCTGGTTCGCGGCGCGGGCGAGACGATCCGCTTTGATGTGACCGATTTCGAGGAAACCGTGCAGGTGTCGTTCACCGGCATTCCGCCCAGCCTGTTCAAAGAGGGCGAGGGCGTTGTCGCCGAGGGCAGCTATGTCGACGGCATGTTCGTGGCCAGCGAAGTTCTGGCGAAACACGACGAGAAATACGTCCCCCGCGAGGTTAAAGACATCCTCAAGGACGACGCAAAAGACGGCAGCTATACCTATTCGCCGGGCAGTTAAGGGTCAGACCGCAGGGCGGCGGGCCAGTAT